>JANOQB010000033.1:0-1918 GCA_031422215.1 Cytophagales bacterium
GGCGACAAGCTGATGGCTCCCGCACTGGCTGGGTCACAACGCATTCAGTCGCACCCCGAATATTCCATACGGGTTTTGTTGCACGGGTTAGAAGGCACCATCGATGGTAAATCATATACGGGCAACATGATGGCACCTATGAAAAGCCAATCCGATGAATGGATTGCCGATGTTATCTCTTTCGTGCGCAACGGGTTGTCCAACGAGGCATCGTTGATCAAACCAGAGCAAGTGGCAAAAGTACGTGCCGCCACTGCCAACCAAAAATCGCTTTATCAATTTGATCAGTTGCTCAAAACAATACCGCAGGAACTTCAACAAACAGGATTAAAGGCAACGGCCAGCCACACCACCTCCACACGCATTGGCGGAAATGTTTCCCCTCTAAGTGCACTCACGTACGAAGGATGGACCACGGGCGAAAAGCAAAAGAAAGGAATGTGGTACCAACTAGAATTTCCCACGGAAGTGACCCTGGCAGAAATCAATTTCACTGCACCTCAAACAGTTAAACCAGGTTGGCAACCAAATCCTAAATTGCCACCCGGCCAGCCCCGGCCGTTCATCCAAACATTTCCTAGGACATTTACCATTGAGACATCAGCCGATGGAAAAACATGGCAGCCGACAGCCTCTGAACTGAAAGGCCAATCGGGCGAAAATATTATTTCACTCGCTTCCATCAAAACCAAATTCTTGAAGATCACGCTCAATGAAGGATTGGAAACTGAAGCCGATAAAATCCCGTGGTCGATGCGGCAATTGAAAATTTTTGGAAGGGAGTAGAACAGGAAACAGGAACGCTGATGACACGGATACTAAAGTAAACGCGGATTAAAACGGATAAAATATTTTAAATGAGGATAAAAACAAAAACGAAAAATCAGCGATTATCCGTGTTGCTTGCATCTGCGTTCTGAATTATTAAACCATAACCATTCAAAATATGAAAACAACAGACAACACATCCGTATCCCGCAGAAAATTCCTGGGAACCACCTCGGCACTTTTAGCTGGCTCTGTAGTAGGTGGCAACCAACTCTTTGGTGCACCCGCATATATCAAAAATTTATTTGGCCCCAACTCAATGATCAATGGCGTACAGATTGGTGTGATCACCTACTCGTTTAGGGATTTGCCCGATCAAAGTGCCGATGCCACCCTTAAGTATGTGTTGGATTGCGGCATCAGTGCCATCGAATTGATGGGCGACCCAGCAGAAGTTTATGCTGGAAAGCCAAAGAACCCTGTTGACTTTCGTACGGTGCAGCCCTTGATGAGGAAGAGAAATGAAAAACAAGAGATGACCGAAGATGAGAAAAAGAAATTGGCCGATTTCGAAGCTCAAATGAAATCCTATAATCAGGAAGTATCAACATGGAGGCTTACCGCGCCCATGAAAAAATTTGAAGAGCTTGGGAAAATCTACAAGAAAGCAGGAGTAAAAATTTATGCATTCAAGCCAAACGCTTTTGGAAAGAACAATACCGATGCCGACATTGAATATGGGATGCGTGCAGCAAAAGCATTGGGCGCCAGTCACATCACGCTAGAGCACCCGAGTGACGATGCACACACACTGAGGTTGGGAACCTTGGCGCAGAAAAATAAAATCAAAGTAGGCTACCACGGGCACGAACAACAGACACCCACATTCTGGGACACCGCGTTGGCGCAATCACCTGCCAATGCACTGAATTTAGATTTGGGCCATTACATCGCGGCAGGAAATTCAAACGCGTTGGAGTTGATAAAGCAAAAAAACGATAGGATATTAAGTATGCACACAAAGGACCGCCAGACTCCCGCCAATGGAAAGGGAAATGTGGTGTGGGGCAAAGGTGATACGCCCATTGTTGATGTGCTCAAGTTGATGCAAAGCCAAAAATATTCTTTCCCGGCCACGGTGGAATTGGAG
>JANOQB010000034.1:0-2138 GCA_031422215.1 Cytophagales bacterium
CAAAAAAATTGTTGAAGTCTTGGGGAAGGCCGACCCGTATATAACAAGCGATCGGATGAAAGAGATGACCGCATTAAACGCCCTGCTCAATATAAAACCTGTGCTGATAGATTTTAGTGGAGGCCATGATATTGATGAAGATGTGCTGAAGGGGTTGATATGACCTAGTTTATCCAAGTCCCCAAATCTTAAATTCAGGACTCCTTATCCATCGCAGTTTGAAATACATGGATGTTTTGATAATCCATAAACTAAGATTGCAAACAATAGCCTTTGCGCCTTGCGTGAGACAAATATACCCGCTTTTCATTCTACGAATTTTTAGTAATTGTTAAGAATGGGCAAGGAGTTCTGAAATTTCACACCCCCAAATCCCCACCATCCGAAATTTCTACCAAAAGCATTTTAACTTCTTCGGCCTTGGCATGCTCTCCCATTTTTTCGAACGACATGGTTAAGTTGCGCAGCGCCCTGCGGATGATCTCCAGGTTGTTGCATGGTTCATAAAATGAAGGCTGGGGCACTAAGTGTAATTCGCTGATATAGTTTTCAATATCCTGCTTTGAAAATATAAGGCCCTTGTTAAAAGCGTTGATATAAAACTGGTGATTGTCGTCTTTGTAGGTAAGGATAAAAAGATTGGGCAGGTTTACGCCATGCACGGGAAGTTTTAACTTTTGGGCCACCAGCATATAGATAGCACAAAGTGTAATGGGGTTTCCCTTTTTTGTTTCCAGCACTACATTGATCATGGAGTTGCCTGGCGAATGAAAATTTTTTGTGTTGGCACCAAACTTCAGTTTATTAAAGATCACGCTGTTGATTACTTTCACCTGATCGAAGGCGTATAGTTCGGGGCGGAACTCAAGCCATGTTTCGTAATAGATTTGCTCCAACTCTTGTTTTAGTTTTTCAAGTTCCACATCTGGATATTGATAGGTGGCAATGATCCACATACCGGTGAGCAGGTCGTGGTCTTTGCTTTTATACCAATTGATTAGCCGGTCCTTCATGAGGTCGTATTGAAGGGTGTGGATAAGGTCTTCAATACGCCCTTGAACAGAGGGGTTCATGTTGCTTTCCCACTCCTTCTCCAAAAAAGGTATTGCTTCTTTGCCGAGCGATAATATTTTTTCCTCCACGTGGGTGGTGATTTGTTTATCGTCATCGTCCAGCAGCGAAACCAACGCCTTTAATTCATTCTCTGTCATCACTATCAAATTTGAAGATTTGAAAATATGCTTATTTGAAACTATTGGTTCATGTTTGAATAACACCGGGATTAAATCTTTCCACAGGCGCATGGTTGGCGGCAGCAATCCCCATCGAAATAACTGTTCTTGTTTCAAGCGGGTCGATCAGGCCGTCCACCCATAAGCGGGCCGCGGCATAATAGGGGCTCAGCTGCTCGTTGTAGCGGTCAGTGATTTCTTTTAACAACTGAGTTTCTTCCTCCTGTGAAATAATTTTGCCTTGTGCTTTTAAAGTACTCACTCTTATTTGCAACAATGTTTTTGCTGCTGCGTTTCCGCTCATCACGGCAATTTGTGCCGTAGGCCAAGCGTAAATCAATCGCGGATCGTATGCCTTGCCGCACATGGCGTAGTTCCCCGCTCCGTATGAGTTGCCCAGAATGAACGTGAACTTGGGCACGGTTGAATTCGCCATGGCGTTCACCATTTTCGCACCATCTTTTATGATGCCGCCTTGCTCTGCTTTGCTACCCACCATAAAGCCGCTCACATCTTGCAAAAACACGAGTGGTATTTTTCGTTGGTTGCAGTTCATGATAAACCGCGCTGCCTTATCAGCCGAGTCGGAATAAATAACTCCGCCCATTTGCATCTCACCTTTTTTTGTCTTCACCACTTTACGCTGATTGGCCACAATGCCCACGGCCCATCCGTCCACGCGGGCAAAGCCACAAAGAATGGTCTTGCCATACAATGCCTTGTACTCATCAAATTCAGAATTGTCCACCAACCGCTTGATGATCTCCACCATGTCGTAAGGCTTTACGCGATCGGCTGGCATGATCCCATAAAGCTCTTTCGGATTTTCTTTGGGAGGTTGTGACGTTGCCCTGTTGAAACCTGCTTGTTCGGTTGATCCCAGCTTATCAAACAAAGTACGGATGT
>JANOQB010000035.1:0-1641 GCA_031422215.1 Cytophagales bacterium
GATAAAAACAGAAATACCTTTTAGTGAAATAGAAAAAGCAATTATAATAGTTTCTTTTTTCTTGCTCCCACTCACGTCCAATACAATTTTATCCTCGTCTATTTCTGTGAGCAGGCCAGTCACAATTGTTTTGTCTTTCTGATGTACCTTAAGTTCGCGCCCCACATTTTTTGCATACTGCCTTTTCAGTTTCAGGGGCTGGTCCAAACCTGGCGTTCCTACTTCCAGGGTGTAATTGTCTTTGATCAAATCGATGGTGTCCAAATCTTCAGACAGGGCGCGGCTCAACAGCGAGCAATCATCAATGGTAATCCCATTGTCGCCATCTAAGATCACCGTAACCTTATAGGGCTTGTGCTTGCTCAACACCACGTCCACCACAAACTGGGCAGGGTCTTTCACGTGCGCATTGGCCAAATCCTTTATTTTTTCTACCCCATCCATCAAATTGCTATAAACAAAGAGGGGACTTTCGGGTCCCCTCTTTTGATTTTTTACCAAGAAGTGGTGCAAAGCTAATTGAATTTTGGTTTGATGCAAATGGGGCTAAAGATCATTTTTTTCAAAAGCAAAATCACCCATACGATTGCCCCTACCTTATATACCCCTCAAAGTTTTTATGGTCCCTTTGGTAGAGCACATCTTGTGGCAGCGATTTAAAATATTCGTAAGTTATTTTTAACCCTTCGGCCCGGGATACTTTCGGTTCCCAGCCAAGAATTTTTCTTGCTTTCGTTATATCGGGTTGGCGCTGCTTGGGGTCATCTTTGGGAAGGTCTTTGTAAACAACTTTTTGCTTGGTGCCGGTGAGCTTCACAATTTCTTCGGCAAAGTCGCGGATGGTTATTTCGCTGGGGTTGCCAATGTTCACCGGCTGCGCATAGTCGCTCATGAGCAACCGATAAATGCCTTCCACCAGATCGTCCACATAACAGAACGCCCTAGTCTGCGAGCCATCGCCAAAAATGGTAAGGTCTTCACCGCGCAGGGCCTGGCCAATAAAAGCCGGCAACACACGTCCGTCATTCAGGCGCATGCGTGGGCCATACGTATTGAAGATGCGCACGATGCGCGTTTCCAATTTATGAAAGGTGTGATAGGCCATAGTGATGGCTTCCTGAAAACGCTTGGCTTCGTCATACACCCCGCGTGGCCCTACAGTGTTCACGTTTCCATAATATTCTTCGGGCTGCGGGTGCACGGTGGGGTCGCCATACACTTCGGAAGTTGAAGCGATGATGATGCGCGCATTTTTTGCTTTGGCAAGACCTAATAAGTTATGAGTGCCCAACGATCCCACTTTTAAAGTTTGGATTGGGATTTTTAAATAATCAATAGGGCTGGCCGGTGAGGCAAAATGCAAAATGTAATGCAAGTCTCCGGGCACGTGCACAAACTTTGAAACATCGTGATGATAAAATTCAAAATCGGCATTCTTAAAAAGGTGCTCAATGTTGCGCAGGTCACCGGTGATCAGGTTGTCCATCGCTATTACGTGATATCCTTCTTTGATGAACCGGTCGCACAGATGCGAACCCAAAAATCCGGCACCCCCGGTGATCAGTACTCTCTTCTTAGCCATAAATAGTTTCTCTTCCAATGCTGAAATAGGTGTAACCAAGTTCTTTCATCTGCGCGAGG
>JANOQB010000036.1:0-6436 GCA_031422215.1 Cytophagales bacterium
TTTTTCTGCGCTTCGATTACCCCGAATTGATAAAGATCAGCACGTGGGACAAAAACGAAATCTCGATAACAGGAAGTGCAAGCATTAACGGAGGAGAGAATGATGACGCCTTTGAATTACTGCAGTCTGTTTCTGGAAATAGCATCTCCATCGAAAACAAAATACGCAACCTAAAAGACTTGCCGCACCGCGTTACCATCGTGCGCAACGGAGAAAAAACGACATTCAAAAGCAAAGCCGATTACCAGAAATACCGCGAAGAAAATGGACGCGACTACAATGTGCGCTCCGAAGGTGTGGACATGGACATTTTATTGGAAGTGAAAGTGCCTGCCAACACCGAAGTGGAACTTGAATCGGTATATGGTATAGTAGAAGTGAAAAATTATACCGGGCCACTTAGCGTGGAAGCAACTTATGGTGGCGTGGATGTTACCGTACAAGAAAAAACCACCGGTGAATTGATTGCAGAAACCAACTATGGTCAGATTTATTCCAACCTTGATTTAAAATTTTCAGGATCGGAGTTTGAAGATTTTCATACGTACGTGTCGACCAAGCCCGGAAGCGGGCCGAAGTTTAGTTTCGAGTCGAAGTATGGAAATGTGTATTTGAGGAAGGGGCTGTGAACCAAACCACAGAGTGTAGGATTTTTCAAGGAGTTTTTTTGTGCTTCCTTGTGCCCTCCGTGGTTAAACCCTTCACTCCAACCTCCTATGAAAAAACAATTCATACTCCGGCAACAATTCCGGATGACCAATTTTCACCAGGTCTTTTAAAATCAAATCGGGGCGCAAATAGCCAAGCTCCAAAAACTCACTTCCACCCTTTGCACCCTTGCGGGCATCGTATGAATACACCTGCTTTTGCAAAAATGGTTTGAACAATCCGTAACGAGCTTCGGCAGCCTTTATCTCGTTCAGCGAACGGAAAGAGCCCACGCCAATCCAAAGGTCTGCGTCTTTTGCTTTGGCATACACCGATTCAAAACTCAGTTCAAGAAAACCGTTTGAATCTGTCTCCTTCCACAAATAATCCAAGCCCGCGTCTTTCAATAAATGCGCGGCATAATTTTTTCCGGCTGGCATAAACCAGGCATCACCATACACAATACCACTCAATACCGTAGGCTTCTGCACAGCTGCCACAGCCAATTGCGTGGTGGCCAAATATTCCTTTTCAATAACAGCAAACACCGAATCGGCTTCCTTTTCCTTATCAAAAAATAAAGCAACAAACTTTATCCACTCCGCTCTTCCCAACGGGTGCCTCTCCAAATATTCTGCATTGATCGCCACAGGTATGCCAAGCTCGCGGATTTTTTTTAATTGCCCCAAATCGCTGCTCATGGTGTAGCCCATCACCACGTCCGGATGGAGCGAATACAAAACTTCGATGTCCATTCCTTTGTCAATGCCCAAGTCTGTTACAAATCCATCGTCCACGCGCTTGCGCATACTTTCCGAACTGATGTAGTCGGTGGTGGGAAACCCGATGAGCGAATTGGTTTCTCCGAGGTAATCGAGCAACGGGATGTGCGTGGTGGAAGTGCACACAATATTTTTTATCGGAGTCCGGATCACTTGCACACTGTCGCCATGTGGAGGCACTGACACGCCCACACGCACCAGCAAGTAGTGATATCCTTTGGTGGCACCTTGATAGGGACTGGTGACTGAGACATATTTCGCATCGCCCTCTGCACGCACCGAAAAACCCACGGCATACTTCAAGGCAGTTGGTGCTGTTTCATTTTTCGAATTCTCTTTCTTTGCCGAGCAGGAAAAAATCAACAGTGCAAAAAAAAGGTAGTTGATATTGGGGCGAGTGTATTTTGATTTCATCTAAAAATAATTTTAAGTCTAAGGACAAAGGGAACCTCGCTATTTATTATTCCACAGTGTGAGAAATCCTATCATGCTCGGTTTCATGGTTGCAAGGTTAAGAAATTATTTCACTGTTTGAGAGACTAAATTTCTGTGAGCCCGGGCAAAGGATAGCAGTGGAAAGCTCCGCCTTGCGAGAGCCCTCGTTTAATCGGGGCCCGAAGTGCGTAGGATATGTGTTGTGGGCGGACTTGGAACGGATAGCCTGGTGGCGCCTCGCCATGCCCCCTCTATTCTCAACAGAGTCTCCCGCCAATGGCCCACCACGGGGACTCTGGCGGAAGCACAAGTACGATAGCGATTGTCTCGGTTTAACCGCCATGTTTCAACGCAAATTTGAGATAGACACTATAACCTGTTGCCAAAGCAACCTTAACCTCATAACTTTAACCCGATAAGTTCATTTAGTTTGAACTAATGGATTTATGACGATCCCTGCTATAATGAAGGGGTGCAAAGGTTTAACGATATAAAATTCTAACCAAGATAAAGGGATGGGCTGTGCTTGCGGAACAAAGAAAGACGGAAAAGTATCCGGCTGTCAAAATAATGGTGCCTGCGAAACGGGCGGTTGCAATAAAATGAATGTGTTCGACTGGCTTAGCAACATGGACATGCCTTTGCAGAACCGTTTTTCGGTATTGGAAGTCCGCTTCAAAAACGGGCGAAAAGATTTTTATCGCAACACCGACAACCTTTCGCTAACCACGGGCGACCCGGTAATTATCGAGGCAGCCACCGGCCACCACTTGGGTTATGTGAGCATGCAGGGCGAGCTGGTGCGATTGCAAATGCAAAAAAAGAAAGTGGCCAATGACGATGAGATCAAAAAAATCTATCGGTTGGCAAACCAAAAAGATTTAGAGAAGTTTGTGGAAATACAAAAGCGCGACATGCCCAGCATCTATCGTGGCCGCGAAATAATCAAGCAATTGAAACTGAACATGAAATTATCGGATGTTGAGTTTCAGGCCGACAACACCAAGGCCACGTTTTTTTATTCTGCCGAAGACCGTGTTGACTTTCGCGAACTTATAAAATTGCTGGCCACTGAGTTTAAAGTGCGTGTGGAAATGCGCCAGATAAGCCTGAGGCAAGAAGCCGGGCGTCTTGGAGGAATTGGTGTATGTGGCCGCGAACTTTGTTGCTCTACGTGGCTCAGCGATTTCAAAAATGTGGCCACCAGTGCAGCCCGCTATCAAAACCTATCGCTCAACCCCAGCAAACTTTCGGGGCAATGTGGCCGCCTAAAATGCTGCTTGAATTATGAACTGGAAACCTACATGGAGGCATTGAAGGAAATACCCGAAGTGGAAGTGCCTCTGCTGACCGAACAAGGCGAAGCGCGGCTGCAGAAGACAGATATTTTCCGCAAGATCATGTGGTTTGGTTATAAAGAAGACAATAACTGGTTTCCGTTGAATGTGGATCGTGTAAATGAGATTTTGGAAATGAACCGCGCGGGAAAGAAACCTGCCAGCTTGCAAATCAATATTGAAGAAGTGAAAGCACCCTTGTCCAAACTCAATAGCGATCTGGAAAACTTGGACAAAAAATTTCAGGACAGATCAAAAAAGAAGAAGAACAACCGGAACAGGGGCAGAGACCGCAACGCACAAAACCAGCCTGGAAAAAATCCTCCAAGGAGGGACAATCCAAACGGACCGCGCAAAGGATGAAGTATTTGATTTTTATTTTTTTCTTTTGCCTGCTCTCTTCGTGCGACCCCGATCGGTTGTTTGAGCAAAACTTAACTCTTGAAAAAAGATATTGGAGGGTAGATGAACCTCTTATTTTCAATTTCAAGATAGAGGACACCGAAAAACCCTATTCTGTTTATTATAACGTTCGCAACTCGATAGACTATCCCTTCGCCAGATTGTTTATCCAATATACCCTTTCCGATTCCACGGGGCAGCCACTCGATAAGAAGTTAAATTCCCAATATCTTTTCGATCAAAAAACAGGAAAGCCTTTAGGCCAAAGTGGAATTGGCGATGTATTCGATCACCAATTCATGATTATTGAAAAACAAATTTTCAATTATCCAGGAAAATACAAACTTACCATTGAGCAATTTAACAGGCAGGATACGCTCCTGGGGATTTTGGCAGTGGGTGCGCGGGTAGAGCGGTTTGTTGCAAAATAAAAATGGGGCCTGTAAACCCCATTTTTATTAAAAGGATTTTACTAAAAATAAAATCCTGTAAACACAATTCAAATAACTTCTCAAATGTAACCTTGCATTGATCATATCAACGATTAAGATCATTAGAAAGAAGTTAGATATAGAATCATTTTGCTGCAGTCAGCATCACTTTCACAACCGTGCCCTTGCCTGGTTCAGAATCCACTTCAATACGGCCTTTATGGATAGAAAGTATCCGGTGGCTCAACGACAGCCCAATACCATAGCCTTTTATTTTTGAGGAAGCATCGGTGCGAAAGAAAGGCTCGAACACATTATGGATATCCTTCTTCTCAATGCCTGGGCCCTGATCGGATACCTCCACGATCAATTCTTCGTTTACCGATGCCAACGAAATTTTGGCCATGTTATCGGGAGAAAATTTGCAGGCATTCTCCACAATATTTTGAAATGCCGTTTTCAGCAAGTACGGATTTCCCAACACCGTGAGCTTGCTTTCGTCTTCAGGCATTTCGTTGATACTTACTTCCACTTTATACGAAGGGTCAATCCCTATCACGTAGTCGCGCACATCCCAAATAACTTCATCAATCCTTACGCGGGTCATAGTAAAAGAATCCTGCTCGCGCGAAAGCCTTGCCAACTCCAATAAACTGTTGGATAATTGATTGAGCCCTCGGATGTCTTCCAACACAGATTCAATAGTTTGATGGTACTCCTCTTTCGACCGCTCTTTTAACAGCGTTACTTCCAACTGTGAAGTGATATTGGTGAGCGGATTTTTTAGCTCATGTGAAACATTGGACACAAACATTTTCTGAAGCTGAAATGCTTTTGCTATGCGCCCCAGCAATTCGTTGAAAATCAAAATCAATTTCCCCATTTCATCTTCATAGGGACTTTCTTTTAATCGCTGTTCAAGATTTTGCGGTGATATCCTTTTCACCTCGTCCATAATCCGCTTGATGGGCTTCAACGCACGGCCGGAATAAACCCAACCGGAAATAAAAACAACGGCTGATAAAACCAAGAAAGCGAATGTGAGCAACGTTTGTAAATCCAATATCCGGGTTGCGCCATTAATGTCAACGGCCGCAGCCACCACCACATAGTCAAGGCCTTTATCTTTAAACAAAACACCAAGCACATCAAAGTCATTTTTTTTCAGGCGTTGCTCGCCCACATTTCGTACATCATAAAATGCCCCTTCGGTCAAAAATTTTGTGGTGTCACCACTTAAGTAAATTTCTTTATTCTCGTGGTCATAAATCCTAATTGTTTCTTTATACAGGTTGTCGCGTTTGGCGCGATCGATGATCTGCAACAAGGCCGAATCAACGCCTTCGACCTTGGTGAGGAGGATGGCAGAAGTAATTGCCTTTTCTTTTAACCTGCGATAAAATTCCCTCTCTGAAAATTGAGCTGTAAAATAGTAAATGGCGATAAAGGCCAGCAACACAATGGCGCTCACCAAGATTGTAAACTGCAACGTAAGCCGGGTACGTATCTGCACAGTGTTATTCTTCTTTTAATATATAGCCCATTCCGAACTGAGTGTGGATCAATTTTTTGTCGAAGTCGCGGTCTATTTTCTTTCGCAGATAATTTACATACACCTCCACCATGTTTGTGCCGGTGTCGAAGTCAACGTTCCACACATTTTTAGATAGCTCAGCCCGTGGAATTACTTTTCCCTGATGGCGGAGAAAATATTCAAGCAATGAAAATTCTTTCGAGGTCAGTTCAATCTGCTTTCCGGCACGCACCACAATCTTTTTATTTAGGTCTAGTGTCAGGTCGGCAATGCGCAAATAGGTATCATCAACGGGATATTTAGGTTGACGCTTGGTGAGGGAACGGATGCGTGCGAGCAGTTCTCGAAACTCGAAGGGCTTTGCGAGATAATCATCGGCCCCGCTGTCCAAGCCTTCTACCACATCATTGGTATCGCCCAATGCTGTGAGCATGAGTATGGGGGTTTCAATCTTGCCTGCCCGTAATTCTCGGCAAAGGTCGCGGCCATTGAGGCCTGGCATGATCACATCGGTGATGACTAAGTTATATGTATTTCGAAACGCCAAGTATTTTCCTTCCACACCATCTTCGCTGGTGTCCACCTCATACCCATTTTCCTCCAATCCCATTTTCAGGTACTGAATGGTTTTTTTTTCGTCTTCTATCAAAAGGATTTTCATAGTTTATATTTAAAAACCAATCATACTATGTGAAGTTAGTATTAGAATTCGAAACCCTGAAGGTTTATTTAATCAAAAAAAGGCAGGACTTAACATCCTGCCTTTCATCCTAAATATTCTGTTTTCAATGCAGCAGCTTTCGAATCTGATTTTTTTACAACCACTGGCTTTTCCCTATCCAAATCCAACACCACCGGGGCGGCAAT
>JANOQB010000037.1:0-8533 GCA_031422215.1 Cytophagales bacterium
ATCAGCATGGACGTTATGGACATCGATGATTCTTCCTGCGGGTTCAGGTTGGCCAAATAGAAATCCTGATAGAGCGCGGTAAAATTTCCTTTCATAAAATAAACTAACATGAGCAATCCATGAACAAGCAGGAAGCCGACAATCGCAAGCAATGCTTTGCGCACACTTAGGCGCGTAAAAATTGCCAGGATAACAAGCGCACCAGGCAAAAACAACACATGGCTGAAAACCAACAATGAAGCCAGCCCAACAAACACACCTATGTTGAGCACAATGTCATCGCGCTGAACGCGAAATTCTATTTCCTTGAAAAGATTGTTCAACACAAACAGCAGCATGGTGGACGCCAACAATTCGCTGGAAAGCGAAATCATATCAAAAGAAAAAAGTGCCAGCACTCCAAAAATAAGACCTGGCAAATACGTGTTTTCGGTATGCGCCCTACTGTTGATGAGCATAATGGTAAAGAATGCCAATTGAAAAAAAATAAGCAACAGTCCAAGCATTCGTGTTGCGCCCAGCGATCTTCCAAAAAGCATTTCGACCCAGCCCGAAATCCAGGCAGTCAATGGCGGGGTAGTGGTCATCGCATCGGAGTATAGCCGATTACCATCATTCAACACCTCGCCCAGCACAAACATCTTTAGCTCCTCGAGTGTGAGTTGAACAGGTTGTATAAACAATGGAACGGCAATCAAAACCAACACCACCAAAATTCCCAAGAGACGATAGGGGTCATTTATTCGAAAGAAGCGTAACAGCACGGAAAAGGATTTTGCGCAAGTAAAATAAAAAAGTCGATAGTTAGGGGTGGCCCTCACAGAGCCCCATCTCAAAAATACCTTTTGCGAATTTTCTGCGCCTGTGCCCATTCTGCTTCGTTGGCTTTTTTGCCCAGACAACTTCCAGTATGGGCTGCAAAAGCCGTCTCGTATAATGGCCAAATACTTGAAAATTCTTGCAAAACTTATTTTTGAGATGGGTTCTAGTATCTTTGCCCTATGAGTGGCACCGTTCGACAACAAAAATATGGCAAACTGATTCAGAAAGAATTGAGCGATATTTTTCTAAAAAACAAAAGGGGATTTCTGGGCAGCAACTTCGTGACCATTGCCGAAGTGAAACTGAGCCCTGATTTAAGTGTGGCCAAAGTGTATTTGTATATGACGCTCGCCAAAGATAAAAATGCCGTGCTGCAAAACATACAATTGCATAAAAGCGAAATCCGTAAAGCCCTGGGCGACCGTATTCGCAACCAGGCCCGCATTGTGCCCAACCTTGTTTTTTACATTGATGAGCTGGAGGAAAATGCACAGCGGATGGAAGACCTGATCAAGAGCCTGAACATTTCAAAAGAAAAAACCGAAGAGTAGCGTAACTCTCTTGCCCATCCCTTGAACCTTCCCCTATTCATAGCGACCCGCTATTTTCTATCCAAGCGAAAGAAAAATTTTATCAACATCATTTCCATTCTCTCTATGGTGGGTCTTGCGTTTTCAACAGCGGCTCTCATCATTGTGCTCTCTGTGTTCAATGGGCTGGAAGGATTGTTGCGTTCATTTTATACATCGTTCGACCCGGAAATAAAAATCGAACTTGTAAAAGGAAAATCATTTGAGCTTACCGATGCCTTGCTCACTAAAATAAAATCCCTCGAAGGCGTGAGCTTGGTTACTGACGTGATTGAAGATTACGTGTATGTGCGCCACCGCGATGCCGATATGGTTGTTACCATGAAAGGGGTGAGCGATAATTTTATTGATCAGCACCGGCTTGACAGCAATATTGTAGATGGAGAGATGACGCTTCGAAAAAATGGTGTCCACTATGCGGTGATCGGGCGCGGAGTGCAGCATGCCCTGTCCGTGGGTGTTGACGAAAACTTTTTCCCCCTGCAGGTATTTTATATAAAAAATGCCAAGTCCTCCTCTTTGGATCCATCGCAGCTTTACGCACAAAGTTCGATACAGCCCGGTGGGGTTTTTTCCATTGAAAAAACCTATGACGAAAACTATATGTTCGTTCCGCTCGATTTTGCAAAAGACTTGTTCAACTACGGCAACAAGCGCACATCTCTGGAAATACAAACCAAAGCCGGCAGCAATACACGCGATGTTCAACAGGAAATCAAAAATGCGCTGGGCGATTCTTATCGTGTGCTCACCAATGAAGAGCAGCATCAGGCAGTATATAAATTGCTCAAGATTGAAAAGCTGTTCACCTTTCTTGCCCTTTCCATTTTGATAGTTGTGGCATCCATCAATATTTTCTTTTCACTGATGATGCTCGCGTTGGACAAAAAGAAAGACATCTCCATACTCTCTGCTTTGGGCGCACACCAAAGTTTCATCCAAAAAATATTTCTGAACGAAGGTGCTTTAATTGCTTTTCTGGGGGCAGGCATTGGCCTGGCTTTGGGCGGCACCATTTGCTGGATGCAAGACGCGTTTGGCCTGGTTGGCATGGGCATGGAGAATGCCGTGGTGAGCAGCTACCCTGTTAAGATGAAACTCACCGATTTTATGTTTACTGCCGCGGTGATTGTAAGTGTCACCGCCCTAGTTTCGTTTTACCCGGCCCGCGTGGCCTCGCGCATTCCCGTTTCGCAACATCTTTAGCCTGCAATAAGCGAAAGCCCCGCCCGCTGCGCAACTTTGAGGCACTCCGCGTTGAATTACTTTGCGGCCTTCCCGTTTAAACCGTTGCCCTGCTCCAAAAAACTAAAAATTAATACCGCAAAATTTCCTATTTTGCAATTCTGCTTTTTCTGTAAATGCCCAACCTTTGGGTTTTGTGCTCCTTTCGGAACTTTCGAAAGTGGCAGCATCAGCAGTTTAAAAGATAATGGATCAATGAAAGTATCGGCCGCTCAGCCATTTCAAATCACCTACTCGCTCTACCAGCATGAGTTCCTCGGCTATATTTTTGAATCCTTCATTGTTCACTTAGATGAGAAAGGAAAGCTCACCTATCAGCATCAAAACATTTCGCACAAAAATGCCCGGGAGTTTTCGAAAGGATTGGACGACCGCGATTTTGAATTGATCGAGATGATGGACGGTATGAGCCAGGATGCCGTGCTCAAACATTTCTCAAAAAAAATCATGAAGCCGGACGAGTTCTTCGGCAAGATCTTTAAAAAGGAAAAAGGCGATGAAGTTATGCAAGAGCAGATTGAAGCCTTCATGGAAAAGCGCAGGGCGGCTGTGCTCGATAAATTAAAGGGCAAGCAACTTTTTGAAATGGGCAACGATGGTGAACCCACCTGGCGAAAAGTAGAGGTGTTGGAAAAGCGGGCAAGCATTCAATTCCATTTTCAGCGCACCGAAGAAAGCACCACCTACTATCCTACCATAACGTATGAAGGCAAGCGCGTGGACATACCCAACCCTGCTGCCTATTTAATTTGCAAACATCCTGCGTGGATGGTGCTCAGTGGAAAATTATATGGCTTCGACAAACACGTGGACGGGAAAAAACTTTCGCCTTTCTTAAACAAGAAGCAGGTGGTGATCCCAAAAAACTTAGAGGAGACATACTACAACAAATTCGTGGCGCCTTTGATCGCCTCCTTCGACACCATTGAGGCCGAAGGTTTTGAAATATTAAAAAGTGAATACGATCCGCATCCGCTTTTAACCATTTCAGAGCTGGCACCGGGCAGCTCAAAATCCGACCCTACCTTGTTTGGGCAAATGGACAGTGACGGCCCAAGCGATGACGAGGCAGGAAAAATTGTTTTTGACCTTTCTTTCAAATATGGAAAGCACCGCTTTCGCGGAGATGCTTTTGGCCCGGTGAGCGTTACAGTTGAAAAAAAAGAAAACGACTATGTGTTCCATCGCGTAAAGCGAAATGTGGAAGGAGAAAAAAAATATGCAGCAACGTTGATCAAGCTGGGGTTGCCCCTTCGTGGTTTTCGTGCTGCCGTAGAAAAAGCTCAGGCGTTTTCATGGCTCAACGAAAACCGTGTCAACCTCCTCAACTTGGGCTTTGAAGTGAGCCAACCCGAAAACCGCGACAAAAAATATTTTGTGGGCAAAGCGGTGATCGAATTGGAGGTAAAGGAAAACATAGACTGGTTTGATATACATGCCAAAATCAAATTTGGTGAATATGAAATCTCCTTTAAAGAACTGCGCAAACTCATACTGAGAAAAAAAGTAGAGTTTAAATTGCCCAACGGTGAAATTGCCATCATACCCGAAGCGTGGTTGATAAAATATGGCGACCTGTTTGCCCTGAGCGAAACCCATGGCGACCACGAGAAGCCTATGTTGAAAAAACACCACGTAGGCTTGCTGCGCGATTTGGAAGAAGGCAACCTGGCCAAAGTGCACATGAGCGACCGCCTGCGAAATTTGCAATCCTTCTCTGGCATAAAAGATTACCCAATGCCCGACCGGTTTGTTGGCACACTGCGCCCTTATCAAAAAGCGGGATATAACTGGCTGCGTTTTCTAAATGAGTTTCATCTGGGCGGATGCCTGGCGGATGACATGGGCCTTGGAAAAACCGTGCAAGCCTTGGCCATGTTGCAATCCGAAAAAGAGAAAGGCAAAAGCGGCACTTCGTTGTTGATCATGCCCACTTCGCTCATTTACAATTGGGAAATGGAGGCGGCCAAATTTACACCCGACCTGAAAATACTTACCTACACCGGCACGCTAAGAAACAAAGACATTGGGCAGTTTGGAAAATATGATTTGGTGCTCACCTCGTATGGCATCACCCGGTTGGACATTGACCTTCTTCAAAAATTTATTTTCAACTATATTATACTTGACGAATCGCAGGTGGTAAAAAACCCCAGCTCGAACATAGCCAAGGCGGTGATGGAATTGAAGTCGCGGTTTAAACTTACGCTCACGGGCACCCCGCTCGAAAACACCACCATGGACCTTTGGTCGCAAATGACTTTTATCAATCCGGGGCTGTTGGGTGGCCAGACTTTTTTCAAAAATGAATATCAACTGCCGATAGAAAAAAGACACGATGAGTTAAAAACCAAAAAGCTGAACGCCATCATCAGGCCGTTTATACTTCGCAGGTTAAAGTCGCAAGTGGCCACCGACCTGCCCGAAAAAGTAGAAAACATTTACTATACGAACATGACGGTGGAGCAGGAGAAAAAATATGAGGAAGCAAAGTCATTCTACCGGCATAAGATATTAGATCAGATAGATAAGGACGGCATCAACAATACACGCATGATGATTTTGGAGGGCCTTACCAAATTGCGCCAACTTTCCAATCATCCCAAAATGATTGACCCACGCTATGAAGGCGACTCGGGAAAATTGGAAGATGTATCGCACATGTTGGAGAACGCTTTGCTGGAAGGACACAAGGTTTTGGTGTTCAGTCAATTTGTAAAACACCTCGACATTGTGAAGGAGATGCTGAAAGGCCGAAAGATTCCGTTTGCCTATATTGATGGGTCGAGCATGGACCGCAAAGAGCAAGTGGAAAAATTTAATAAAGATCCCTATCTAAAAGTGTTTTTGATTTCCATAAAAGCAGGAGGCCTGGGGCTTAACCTTACCGAGGCGGACTATGTGTTTATTTTAGACCCCTGGTGGAACCCGGCCGTGGAAGCACAAGCTACCGATCGCGCTCACCGCATCGGGCAAAAGAAAAAAGTGTTCAGCTACAAGTTCATCACCCGCAACACGGTGGAGGAGAAGATACTCACCTTGCAAAAACACAAACTCAAGCTATCAGAAAACCTGATCCAAAACGAAGAGAACGTGATCAAGTCGCTTTCGCGCGAAGACATTGAGTTGTTGTTGAATTGATTTACGGAAATCAAGAATCTGTATAGTAGTATCAACACAGTCTGATTGTCGCTGAATTTTCTATTTCCATTTTGTCATCTGAACCTTAAAGTTCTTCTCGATATACTCCCATTCCCTAGGCTTAACCCTATGGAGATACTCTTGAGCCGTTTGAAATACTTTTCTTGCATCCTCATATTTCTTTCCGTCAGTCAATAAACTCATTTTAAGTTCATAGTACCACCAGTCTTCTTTAATTTTCAAAGCGCGGTCAATATAGCCCATCAGCCTATCTGGTTCTTGCTTGTTCATTTGTAAGTAATAAACTGCATAGGCTAAGTTATCAGCATCATTGGGGTTTGCAGTCAACTTGGTTTCGATCTCGTGCCAAGCACTCGCATTGTTAGATGTCAATATCGGAAAATGTATCTGCGTGTTTTCCCAACTTATGTATAGCTCACCATTGTTTGAGATAATATCCAATTGAAGTGTGAGAGACTCAAAGAATTGTTGAGTCATTTCTGGTTTTACCGATAGTCTTACCATTTCTGTTCTTACATCATATTCCTCTGGAGCTCCATAAATCTTGCTTGTGTCTGAATTTAATAATACAGTCCACTCCGTTCTATTGGGTATGGATGTAAGCGAATAAATCCCGGCAGGAATTTCCTTTCTACCGAGGGTTATTGGTTTATCAAATTTTATGGTAGTGCCTTTACCGGCACCCGTGCGCCATAGCTGACCGTAAGGCACTAACTCACCAAAAATCTTTCGTCCTCGCGCTGCGGGCCTTCCATAATATATTTCAAAGTTCACATACCCTATGTTCTGAATGATTCTGCCTTCTGGACTTAGCTCTGGTAATTTTAACTGGCATTGAGAAGAGAAGGCAAGGGCAATGAGAGAAGGGAGAATTAGTTTTTTCATAGGTTAAAAGTAATATGACTGAATGACAATGAATGTTAAAAGATAGTTAACAAGAGCTGAGCGAAATCAATCATTCAAATCCAAAATAGACACGCGTTCAGCCGCACTATTGCCCTTTTGTTTGAACCGCATCAAAGTCTGTTTTTGAGGGTTATCCAAACTCTGATGCGCCCGCATCCAGCACCCTTATCCCTCCTCCCTTCCCCTCTTCCACCTATTGTGCGACCACAGCCACCCCGATGGGTATTGGTAGATTGTTTTTTCCGTTGCCTTCACATAGTCTTCCACAATTTGTTGGCTGTCTTTTTCGTAAGGAGGAAATGACACTACCGTTCCCTCTGCTTCATAATAGCCACGCTTTATTTTTTTTACTCCAAAAAACAAGGCAGGATATTGGGTGATCTGAGCCGTCTGACCCAGGCCAAGGAAGAAGGCCGTCTCCTGACTTAAAAAAGTTGTCCAGTATTTCTTGTCGTTTTCATGACCGGGAAATTGATCGGCCATGATAGCGACACCGCGCATAATATTTTTTCTTTTTATCGCCTCTCTGGCCACTTGGTTGCGCTCCACCGGATGGGCACCAAAGCGTGTGCGGCTCTCCAACGAAAAATCATTGAACAGTTCGCTGCTTTGCTTTTGATATACGAAGTCAACCTTGCAAGGCAAATACAAACACCCGGAGGTCAGCAACCATTCCCAGTTGAATTGGTGCGAGGTGAGCAAAATGATGGATTGCCCACGGTTGGCAAAGGGCTGTACTATTTCAGGGTTTTTATAAACCATGCGCCTCATCAACTCTTCCTTTGAAATGGTCAGGAGCTTGAGGGTTTCCACACCATAATCGCAAAAGTCTTTGTAGAATTGCTTCTCTATCATTTTCAATTCTCCGGGCGGTTTTTCAGCAAAGGAGTTGCGCAGGTTTTTGCGCACAATTTTAATGCGATAGCCTATTACATAGTAGCTCATCACAAAAAGAAAATCCGAAAACAAATAAAGAACAGAAAAGGGAAGCCGGGAAAATAGTTTGAGGAAAAACATGTGGTAAAATTAATCAATTGCCACGGCCTAGGGCCTTGCAATTGAACAGGGTGCATGGAGATTTCATTACTTTTGACACACAAACGAAGTATGAAAAACAAAGTTGTAATTATCACGGGTGGATCGAGTGGCATTGGCAAAGCACTGGCCGAAAAATTTGGTAGCGAAGGTTCTAAAATCCTGATCACCGGAAGGAACAAACAAGAACTTGACATTACAGTAAAAGAACTTCATGGCAAGAGCATTGTCATACATGGCTTTCAGGCCGATGTAAGTAAAGAAGATGACAATAAAGCTATGGCCGAAGAAGCGGTGAGGCTATTTGGCACCATTGATATTTTGATCAACAACGCGGGCATCTCCATGCGGGCTTTGTTTTCGGAAGTTGATTTGGATGTAGTGAAAAAAGTGATGGACATAAATTTTTATGGTGTGCTCTTTGCCACCAAATACTGTCTGCCCGAAATCACAAAAAATAAAGGATCAATTGTTGGCATTTCTTCCATTGCGGGTTATCGGGGCTTGCCAGGCCGCACCGGATATTCCGCATCCAAGTTTGCTTTGAACGGATTTCTGGAAGTATTGCGCACCGAACTTTTAAAAACCGGTGTGCATGTGCTCACGGCATGCCCGGGTTTTACGGCATCGAACATACGAAAGCGATCGCTCACAAAAGATGGAAGCCAGCAGGGCGAGTCGCCTCGTGCCGAAGAAAAAATGATGACCTCTGAAAAATGCGCTCATCATATTTACCATGCAGTGGTCAGCCGCAAGCGCTCACTCGTGCTCAC
>JANOQB010000038.1:0-2075 GCA_031422215.1 Cytophagales bacterium
CTTCAGGGTGAGTTGCACAAAGTGTTGATCTGGGTGTTGTTCCCGCGAAAGGTTTTTATACACCGATGCCACTTCATTCTGATTGTTAACTATAATTTCCAGATCACCGTCATTATCCAGATCCACATATGCAGCTCCACTTGAAAAATTTGGTTTGCCAAATCCCCAAGCCTCGCTTTGATCGGAAAATGTCAAGTCACCTTTGTTCTTATACATGAAATTATGAATGGGGGTTGAGGTCATGGTGCTCACCAAATGAAAGGTGTCAGCTTTCTCTTTCACCTTGGCTTTTTCAAAATAGTAGTCGCCTTTATATTTCAGGAAATCGCGATTGGTATAGTCTCTGTAATAGCCGTTGGTGATAAATAAATCCTTGAGGCCGTCATTGTCGAAGTCGGCAAATAAAGGAGCCCAACTCCAGTCGGTATTGCTGATACCTGAAAATTGTCCTATTTCACTATAGGTTCCATTGGCATTGTTGAGATGAAACATATTGCGCATGTTTTGAAAATAAAATCCATTCAACACCATGAGCGCGTAGTGCTCATAATTTTCAGGACCATATAATAACTTCTGCCGCTTGTTGCTTTTTGGAAGCATGTCGGTGGTAAAAATATCTACCCACCCATCATTGTTGATATCACTTACATCGCTGCCCATAGAAAAGTATGATATGTGCTGCATGTACTCTGTCATTTTATCGGTAAAAGTTCCGTCCGTGTTGTTGATGTATAAATAATCCGGCTCGATATAATCATTCGACACATAAATGTCCTGCCAGCCATCCTGATTGATATCGGCCACCGTTACGCCAAGGCCAAACCCCAACGGGCTACCTTTTATGCCAGCCTCATTACTGATGTCAACAAAATGTCCATTGTCGTTCCGGAAAAATTTATCGCCTGCGTAAGGATGCCTTGTGTTTCGTACTGCCGCAAATTCCACTTCGCGGATTACAGTTACGTTGTGATTTAGCAAATATAAATCCAGGTCACCGTCTTTGTCAAAATCAAAAAAAGTAGCGTGTGTGCTGTGTCCAGGATCATCCAACCCATGCGCTTTAGCTTGCTCACTAAAGGTAAGGTCGCCCTGGTTGATGTATAATTTGTTCCTTCTTTTATCAGGATCGCCTTTGCCGGAAAGGCAAACATACAGATCAAGCAAGCCATCGCCATTGATGTCCACCATGGTAACACCTGTTTTCCATCCATCCTCGCAGGTAACACCGGCCGATTGTGTGATGTCTTTGAAGATCATGTTGCCCTGGTTCAGATAGAGTGAATTGGGCTTCATGTTGGCTGTAAAATAAATATCCTCCAGCCCATCGTTATTAATGTCTCCTACGGCCACACCACCTCCGTTATAAAAATACTCGTAAGCCAGCACATTGGCTTCGGGAGACTCAATCAGTTCGTTTTTGAATGTAATGCGAGACTTTGCTGGTGATATTGTCTCAAACAATGGTTGTGAAAAGGCTCCACCGATAGGCAATAACGCACAGACAAACCGAAAATACTTTCCCAACCTTGTCATCGATAAATTTACTTTAGTATGGATTAAAATTAAAAAATCTTGCACAGTTCTGCCCAATCATAATCAAAAAGCAAGAACTCAATATGGTTATATTCATTTATGTCACATAAAAATAGTTGAATCTACTAAGGAAATAAACTAAGTTTAACATTATACCGCACGATAAAAATCTTATAGTCATGAAACCAACTATTCTATTGTTTTTCATTTTTTTTGAGTTCATGGTGGGATGGAGTGCTTCAGCCCCCGAAATAGTAAATATCGTGCAACGGGCAGACTCAATTGGACAATATGAGAAGTTCGAAGTGTCCCTTAATTTAAAGTGTGAGTTTGTCAATCCTTTCGACCCAAGCGAAATTGATATCAGTGCCTCTTTCACTGCACCATCCGGTAAGAGTTGGAAGATCTATGGGTTCTATGATTATTCTTTTGGGATGCTTTGGAAACTCCGCTTCTCCCCAAACGAAGTTGGTACATGGCAATATATTGTCACTGTAATAGATAAGAATGGTAGTGTATCCAGTGATGTACGAAAATTCAGG
>JANOQB010000039.1:0-2667 GCA_031422215.1 Cytophagales bacterium
GTTTGAAGAATACTACCGGCAGAAGGAGACCGTCAATAAATAAATAGTAGGCAGTAGGCAGTCGCCAGTAAGCGGTACTGGATACTGTTGACTGCCTACTGTTGACTTGCCTACCGCCTACTTTTGTTATGCGGTACTGCCTACTGGTGACTGCCTACTGCCTACTATTCTTGAGAGCTTGCCTACTGTTGACTTGCCTACCGCCTACTTTTGTTATGCGGTACTGCCTACTGGTGACTGCCTACTGCTTACTATTCTTGGGAACTGCCTACTGCCTACTTTTTAAAAACAACCCTTGCAGCTTCACGCCCAGCATGAGCGACACCCAGGCCAGCAGCACAACAAATTCAGAATAGGAGCCACCTACATTTGGCAACGTGCCCCGCACCCGTGGCAGGTAGCTCATAAAAAAAATAAACCAAACGTAGTACATATAAATAAGTGTGAGGGTGCTGAACTGTTTGGCAGCGATTTTATTCCGATCAAAAAGTTGCTGTGCATAAGGCATGAGAAAAATCAAAACATAAGCCAGGAATCCGCCTACCAGCCTGAGCGGTATCAATTCGTTGCCGGATAGATAGACGAACGAAAGCAGTTGCACCAGATGAATGCCGTGGGCAAAAGCAAAAACCAGAAAATACTTTTCGGAAAGGATGGCTTTAAGGTTCACCAGTTTGCTGTTGTGAAACAAAAACATCAAGCTGAATATCACCAGCGACAACCTTCCGGAAAACCGGGTTACGGCCTGCAAACTCTCCAACGTGGCCCCGTAGTTTATCACAGCCAGTAGCGCAATGCCTACTTGGGCAATCAGCATACTGAGCAGGGCATTTTTAAAAGTCATAAACAAATCTTCCTGATGGCAGCTATCAACTTGTCCACTTCGGTTTCGGTATTGTAATAATGCGGGGAAATGCGCAAGGCCCAGTCCACGTGCTTCGCTTCAAAATCAATCAGGGCAAAATGGCGGTGCCCCACCGAGGTGTTGATATTTTCATTTCGCAATGCGAGCAATACATCAGGTGCTTTACGGTTAGGGATTTCTATCGTGATGATGCTGCTTAGTTCCTTGCCACGATCCAGCAAGCGAAGCCCACTCATTTCTGAAATTCCTTTACGCACCAATCCGCAAAGGAATGCATTCCGTTCTTTTATTTTTTCTAAACCAACAGCATTTGCATAGTCGATGGCTGCTTTGCCACCGAGCACCAATGCATAAGGCAACTCCCAATCTTCAAACCTTCGGGCATCCATGCGCGGAGCATATTCATCTTTTGAAATCCAATCGGCACCACGCATATCAATAAAAAGCGGTTCCAATTTTTGATGGATGATTTTATCTGACACATAGAGAAAGCCTGCACCGCGCGGGCCGCGCAAAAATTTGCGAAGGGTTGCCGTGAAAAAATGACATTTTATTTTTTGAACGTCAACCGGTATTTGCCCTGCCGACTGGCAACCGTCCACTAAGTAATACAGGTCTCTTTCCTCACACAGCTTTCCCACTTCTTCCACAGGTTGTATCAATCCTGTATTGCTGGGCACGTGTGTTAGCGAAACCAATTTTGGATGATGCATGTCCATAAGTTGTTTCATATCATTCACATCCACTCCTGCGTTAGGCAAACTGTTTGCCCTAAGGATTTTTAGTTTGAATTTTTTTTGTAGCGATAGAAAAGCAATCTGATTGGAGATGTAGTCTTCATTGGCCAGCAAAATGGAATCACCCTCTTGGAATGGAATGCAAGACAACGCCCGTGAAAAAGAATTTGTGGCACTGGAAGTAAACGCAATATTGGTGGAAGCGCAATTTAAAAGTTGTGCAGCAGAAGTATAGAAGCCTTCCATTTCTTTTGCTTTTAAATCGGCTGCTTCGTAGCCGCCTGTTATCGCTTCGAGGTGAATGTGTTGAACCATTGCATCAATCACAGGCTGTGGCATCAGCGAAGCCCCCGCATTGTTGAAGTGGATTTTCCCAGCGCAGCCGGGTGTTTCTTTACGGATTAAATCTATGTTCATTTTTTTATTCTTTGGAATATCCATTCAATTTGCCAAAGGCAGGTAAATATCTGCATTCACTCATAACAAACTATTTTTCGTACATTCATTTTGATTGTCACCCCAGCCAGTATGACGAGGAGTTCTACTTTTGTTTCCAAGAGTAATTATTTCGGGTTTGCTCCTGATAATAACTTCTCTCAACATCTGAGCGGAGGGTTCCAGATTAATAAAATGATATTGGTTTAAGTCTAATTTTGAAATGGCCAACATAATTGAAGTGTAGCCTATATAACTGATAACGACTGTATCTAACTTGGTGGATTGTGAGAGATCAACTTGGAAGGTTCCGTTTTGATCAGTAATTCCTCCAATACTTTTTTTCTTAATGCCAATGTTCGCATAGGGTAGGTTTTCTTTGGTCTTATTGTCACGGATTGAACCCCTAAACGATTGGGTAAAGCCAGTAGTTGATAAGATTATTAATAACCATGTAATTAAAATATTTTTTAAAAAATACTTGTCCTCATGAAGTTTAGATACATCTATGAATCTTAAATCTGTACTCATTTTTTTATATTCAAGTAATAAAAAAAGCCAATTGACAAACCCAAAATTGTCAATTGTCCGATTGTCAACTGTCAATTTGAAAATCATGGCTTCAACAAC
>JANOQB010000040.1:0-2819 GCA_031422215.1 Cytophagales bacterium
TGCGTGCAAACGCAATGGCTTGCGCGCACATGGGGCAGGGCTCGAGTGTTACATAAAGGTCGCATTCCACCAGACGGGCTGAGCCTAGTTTTTGAGCGGCTCTTTTTAACACCAGCATTTCCGCATGGGCTGTTGGATCGTTGGTTTGCACAATTTCATTGCCCTTACTTTTAAAAACCACAAAAGCAAACGCGATATAGGCGGCAAAGAGTGCGATGGTGCCAATGGTTTCCAATTTTGCGATCATCTCTTCGCCTTTATAATTGAGGAACCCAACCATCACAGTGATCAGCACAACGCCCACCCAATTATTGAAGCCCAATGTATTGTGCAAAATTTCTCCGGCAGCGGAGGCCATCACCGCTATGATGAGTATGGCCAGCATCAGATATACGATCTCATACGCTATCCAGCCCCTGCCAATCAATTTTTTGAGCAGCGATTTGTAATCATATACTTTCCATTGGCGGCAGGCTTCCATCGACAAAATGGAAACGAGCGAGAACCCAAAAAAAATAGCGAGACCACTGATCCAACCACTGGCGCCAAATTTTCCACCATACTCCACAATCTCGCGGCCCGTGGCATAGCCACCGCCAATAAGTACCGATTGAAGAATGATGCCCGGAAGTAGTAAACGTTTGAACGTGGAGGAGGCTGTTGATTGATTCAAGGTAGATGGGTTTAAAAAATCCAGCGTTCAATATACAGGAATTATTTGATCGCTTCGGCCAGCGCCATCTCCCACCCAATAATACTTTTCTTTCTGGTTGCGCTCCAGCGATACTCGCCCAGCACTCCGTCTTTGCGTATCACCCGGTGGCACGGGATCAAATAGGCAATATGATTGGAGCCCACCGCAGAGCCCACCGCTTGCGTGGCTTTGGGGTTTTGAATTTGCAGGGCGATGCTTTGATACGTAGTCACATTTCCCACCGGAAGTTTTAGCAGCGCTTCCCATACTTTGATTTGAAAGTTTGTGCCATTTACAAGCACGTGTATCTTCTCTTTTGGCTTTACATCATTGCGTCTGTTGGCAGGTGCAAATACTTTTTCGGCAAAGCTTTGAGTTAAAATCTGATCGTGATGAAACACCGAGTTATGCCAATGCGTTTTCATTTTCTTCAATTCATAGTTGGCATCTTCATCAGTATTGACAAACCCCAACCAGCATACACCGCGCTCGGTCACCCCAATCAATGCCTCCCCAAAAGGTGTTTGGTGAATGCCATATTCTATGCGTATGCCTGAGCCATTCAACTTATACTCTTGCGGGGTCATGGCCTCCAGGGTTGTAAACAAATCATACACCCGCGATTGACTGGAGAGCCCCGCAGCCTCGGCTGCTTCCACTAAATTTTTTGACTCCTTTAGTTTTGATTTCAAAAAATCCACGGTGAGGAATTGTAAAAATCGTTTCGGGCTTATGCCGGCCCACTCGGTAAACAATCGCTGAAAGTGAAACGGAGAGAGGTGAACTTTCTCTGCTATTTCATCCAGTTCAGGCTGGCGTTGAAAATTTTCTTCCAGGTATTTAATGGCGTGCTCTATGCGCTGGTAGTTGATGTCGTTAGCTGGATGCTGGATACGGAATGCTGGGTGTTGGTCCATAACTGTTTTCATAAAGCTATTGTTTTTTGTTCACACAAATCTGCGATGTGATAATTTATTGCCCAACCTGTTTCTTGCTTTTAATCCAGGAAATTATGGATGCATTTCAAAAAGGCTCGGCCTACAAGAAATTAAATGTCGCCCCGATGGGGCTTTGTAAATCATACTACGATCGCACTACTACCAAAATATCGTTCCTACGGAACTTAAAGCCCCAGAGGGGCGAAATTTTGGTAGTAGAAAATAGTCATCAGATACAGCCAGCCTCAGAGGGGCGAAATTATTGAGCCGTGTCTTTTTGAAATGTCCCCGAAATTATGGGTGTACGACAAAATGCAATCTCATGCAAAGGCGCAGAGGCCAAAGTTTGCTTTGGCTTTTTTTTTACTTTGCGTTCTTAGCGGCTTCGTAGCGGCTTTGCGTTGAAAATCGAGTGTTTGCAAACCTGTCGTGCAGCCGAAATTATTGCAAATTCCTTAACCATCCTTTTTTTGTTAGATTTAATACCAAATCAAATCCTCACACTATGAAAACAATTTATTTAAACACTCTCCTCTTATTGGTGCCGCTTGCCCTTAGCGCACAAACCAATTATGATACCGTGCGCATCCGTCCCGTAAAGGTCACCGAGCAAATTTACATGCTGAAAGGTGCGGGCGGCAATATTGGTGTGATGATAGGCAAAGAAGGAACTCTGATGATCGACAATCAATTCGCCCCGCTTTCGAACAAAATAAATGGCGCAATCAAATCCCTTGATCCGGGAGAAATAAAATTCCTGATCAACACCCACTTGCATGGCGACCATAGTGGGGGAAATGAAAACTTTTACAAAATGGGTTCTACCCTTGTGGCACACGATCAGGTGCGCGAGCGTATGATGAAAGAAAGTATAAACCGCCAAAACCGCACTACTCCTCCACGCGACAAAGAAGCCTGGCCTGCCATCACTTTTTCAGACAAACTCAATTTTCATTTGAATGATGAAGACATTGTGCTCCACCATTTCGACATGGGCCATACCGATGGTGATGTGATTGTTCAGTTTAAAAAAGCAAACGTTGTTCACACAGGTGATGCCTTTGTGCGATATAGTTATCCATACATCGATCTTTCAAGTGGTGGCTCCGTGAACGGATTTATTTCCACCTTGGATAAAATACTATTGCTGATCGATGACAACACCAAGGTCATTCCCGGCCACGGTG
>JANOQB010000041.1:0-4535 GCA_031422215.1 Cytophagales bacterium
GCTTTTTCTCCGGGGTCTCATCAAAAATAATATTCTCGGCCAATACTTTTTTCAGCACATCGCGCGGGCGGGTTGCACAGTTGTCGTAAAAATAATCGTAGAGGTAAAGTTTATTCTCTGCCAAAGCGTTCCACTGAAGGAAATCAAAAACACGTTGCTTTTGCAATGGAGTAAGGTTCAGGATTTGTTCGTGGATAAACCGGTTTTCGCGTATGTAGTAATCGCGGTAAAGCGAATACTCATCAACACCCAATTGATAATAGTTTATGCCTCGCGCAAAATTCAAATAGAAGTTGGGCTGATTGAAATTGAACACTCCATAATTGTAGAAAAAATCTATTTGCTGGTTGGGGTCGTGCACACGAAATCCGCTATGGCCAAAAGCGGAATACAAGGCTTGCTGGGTGGGCCCGATGGTGATGAGCGAGATCGTTGCTTCTTCGGAAAGGGATTGGCCTTGCGATTGTGCACAGAAGGAAAAAAACAGAAAGAGTATTAAAATAACTTTTCTCATCGCATAAATAAGTGGGTTTAAAGATAAGACAATCGATTTGTAAAAGGTAATTTTGAAACTCTTGCCATGATTGGAAACCTTCACGACACCTGGAACTTAACAAAGAAAATGACTCCCTCCCGCTTGCTCAATGCATCGGGCGTGTGGTCGAGCTATCACTATTCACGTTTTGTTGGCAAGCCAAATCATTGGGCCTTGCCGTTCAGCATTTCCATTGAGCCCACCACCTCTTGCAATTTGCGCTGCCCCGAGTGCCCGTCAGGTTTACGCTCTTTTACACGACCAACAGGCATGCTGAAAGAGGATTTGTTCAGGAAGACAATCGATGAATTGCAGAACACCTTGTCGTACTTAGTTTTTTATTTTCAGGGCGAGCCCTATTTGCATCCGCAGTTTCTTGATCTTGTACGATATGCCGTCTCCAAAAAAATTTACACGGCCACCTCTACCAACGCGCATTATTTAACTGATGAGATGGCCAAGCGTACTGTTCAATCCGGATTGGACCGGCTGATTATCTCCATTGATGGCACCACCCAGGAGACCTATCAATCGTATCGCATCGGAGGCAACTTGGACAAAGTAGTGGAGGGCACAAAAAATATCATACGATGGAAAAAAGAATTAAAGTCGCTTACACCGTTTGTTGTTTTTCAGTTTTTGGTGGTGAAACAAAATGAACATCAAATTGAAGCAGTGCAAAACCTGGCAAAAGAAATTGGCGTGGATCACGTGGCCCTGAAGACGGCACAGATTTATGATTTCAAAAATGGTTCTGATCTGATCCCCACCATCGATAAATATTCGCGGTACAAAAAAGAGGAGGATGGCCACTACACAATCAAAAATGAATTATTGAACCACTGCTGGAAAATGTGGCATAGCTGCGTAGTCACTTGGGATGGAAAAGTAGTGCCTTGCTGTTTTGATAAAGATGCGCATTATGTGATGGGCGATTTGGCGCAGCAAACTTTTAAAGAAATCTGGCAAAGCGAAAAGTACAATTCGTTCAGGGCCTCTCTTTTACGATCGCGAAATGAAATAGAAATGTGTCGCAATTGTACCGAGGGCACCAAGGTGTGGGCGTGAAGTGTCAAGTGTCTTCTCCCGCTTCGGGGACTATATGATTGGTAAATTACCCTATCGACTTTTCAATCTTCTTTAAATCGGCAACCGCACATTTGCCACAGCCAGAAGTGCATGCATTTTTTGCCTGAAAGGAGCGATAGACCATTCTGCCCAAATAAAAGGCGGCCCCCAAAAAAATAAGTGCGATCAGGATTTGTTGGATCATGCCTCAAAGATAACTAAAAGACCTTCAAGGTTTCAAAAAACCTTGAAGGTCTGAGCCCTAAACGTCCGATTACGGACTTGTTCGCTCAATTTTGAACGCACTGACTTCTCACATTAATCGAAAACAGAGCCTATTGCATTGATTTGCCCCTTGGCATTGATATTGGAAACAAACACTTGCGGCCCGGCCCGTCCGGCAAGGCGGGTCTGCCGCTAACTATTTACTCAGAGAGTTGACACAACAATCATAACAAAAATCAAGATGCCATGCTAAAAAATTATATCACCACCGCCTTTCGCAATCTTTGGCGATCCAAAACAAGTACACTGATCAACCTTTCTGGTCTCACGCTCGGTGTCACTACCAGCCTTATCCTTTTCTTGTTGGTGCGGCAGCAATCCAGCTTTGATGATTTCCATTCCAAGCGTGATCGCATTTACCGAACGGTTTTCAGCTTCGATGGCAACCAAGGAAGGGGATATTCGGTAGGTGTGCCGCCTGCTTTGCCCGATGCATTTCGCACCGATTTCCCCGAAACCGAGGAAGTGATTTTTACTTCCTACAGGGGCAATGGCGCCATGGTGACAATTCCCCAAGCGCAAGGCGAACCCAAAAAATATGAAGAGGGAAAGGGGATCGCCTACACTCAACCCAATTTTTTTAACGTATTCGACCGTACCATTTTAATGGGCGATGCTGAGAAAAGTTTGGATGAGCCCAACGAAGCTGTGTTGTCGAAAAAACATGCGATCAAATATTTTGGGAAGGAGGATGCCATCGGTGAAGTAATCAGTTTCGAGAGCAAGGATTTTAAAGTGACGGCTATCATGGACGATTATCCTGCCAACACCGATATCCCATTCGATGTGATACTATCGTATGTTACTATCAAAAAGGAGAAAGACGAAATAGGTTGGAATGGTATCTGGAGCGATGAGCAATGTTATTTTTTGCTGAAGCAAGAGGCCAGCATCACTGAGATAGAACGAAGGTTGCCTGCGTTCGCTAAAAAGCATCATGGAGAAAACTCAAACAATATTGTTTATGAATTGCAGCCTTTGTCTGAAATCCATTTCGACAGCCGCTATGGCAATTATAATTACAACACCACCAGCCGCCAAATGATGGCTGCCCTTACGGTGATCGGTATTTTTCTCATCATCACTGCCTGCATCAACTTCATCAATTTGGTTACAGCCGAATCCATCAAGCGTTCGAAAGAGGTAGGTATACGTAAAACCTTGGGCAGTTCGCGTACACAGTTGATCGCCCAATTTTTGGGTGAGTCAAGTTTGGTTACGGTCGTGGCCGTATTGTTGGCTATCGGATTTGCGCAACTGGCGTTAAGTTTCCTCAATCCTTTTCTTGAATCAAACCTGGCTTTGGATTTTTTGTATGACACAACCCTGTGGATGTTTCTAACGGGCGTTACCGTTTTCGTGTGCATACTTTCGGGGCTTTATCCGGCCCTGATTGTATCGGGGTTCAAACCGATCTTTGCCATCAAAAATCAAATGAACAATAAAAACTCATCCGGCTTTTTGCTGCGCAGAAGTTTGGTGGTACTTCAATTTTTTATTTCTCAGTTTTTTATCATCGGCACTATTGTGCTGATCACCCAGATGAATTATTTCCGAACCAAAGATTTGGGTTTTAAAAAGGATGCCATCATTACGGTTCCCATTCCTGAAAACGAAGGCTCTGGTTTTAAGGGGGCATCCAGTAAAATGCGCACCCTGCGAGATGAAATGCTGAAGTTAAATGGCATTGAGCTGGCAAGCCTCAGCAACACACCGCCTTCTTCGGGCAATGTGCAATCCACCGATTTTTCAATGGAAGGAAAGGACGAGAAATACGGAACCCAGATAAAAATCATAGACAATAACTATGTTGACTTGTATGGATTGAAGATGATTGCAGGCGAAAATATTGGCGATTTGGACACGGCCCGTGGATTTATCGTGAACGAGAAGCTGACCAACATGGTAGGCTACCTCAACCCACAAGAAATCATTGGAAAAAATGTAAACTTCAATGGGTTGACATTGCCCATTGTTGGTGTTGTAAAAGATTTTCATACCATGTCGCTGCATCAACCCATCGAGGCCACTATGCTGTTCAACCGCATCCGCAGGTACGAAACGCTTTCCCTAAAAATCCATCCTGTGGATTTACAAGAAACCATCAAACAAGTGCAGCAAAAGTGGGAGGCAACTTATCCGGCATTTATTTTCTCGTATAAATTTTTAGACGAAGAGATCAAAGAGTTTTATGCTCGTGAGGAAAAGATGTCGTTCATGCTGAGCATTTTTACTTCCATCGCAATTTTTATCGGGTGCCTCGGCTTGTTCGGTTTGGCCACCTTTATGGCCAACCAAAAAACAAAAGAGATAGGCGTGAGAAAGGTGCTGGGTGCTTCGGTGCAGAGCATCGTACTGCTTTTCTCCAAAGAGTATGTAAAGTTGATAATTATCGGTTTTGCTTTGGCCGCGCCCCTGGCCGGTTATATAATGAATCAATGGCTCAACGATTTTGAGTATAAAATCAAAATCGGCCCAGTCATTTTCCTTACGGGATTAGGGGTCACTTTCTTGATCGCGCTCATCACGGTTGGCTACCGATCGTTGAAGGCGGCCACGGTGAACCCGGTAGATTCGTTGAGGAGCGAATAATTATACAAGACTCACACCCTTGTTAGAGTTGGTCGCCAGACCAACTCTAACAAAA
>JANOQB010000042.1:0-7547 GCA_031422215.1 Cytophagales bacterium
TTGCAGATAGAACGCTGGAAGGATGCAGATTTTGGTTGTGGTGAATTGGGTTTTTTTGACTTCCCGAAGAACAATGAATAGTAGGATCAACATGAATGTTTTGAAGTGGCCTTGAAGAGATGAGTATGCCAACGTGAAAGACAACACTCAGAAGATTGATTCAAAAAATGCAAAACTATGAATACTGCGGAAGTAATCGCAAAAAAAGGCTGATTATTGCGGTTTTGTATTTGAAATTTTATTCATGCTCCTATGTTTTTTTGATTATCCTATAAATCCCAACAGGATTATTATCATACACCGTACGCTTATCCAGCCTCAATCCATTCTTAGCTGCCACTATTTGTGATTCGATATTGTCCTGGTGGATAATGGAAATCAATGAGCCGCGCAGATGGTTGGCAAAAGCAAAATCAATACACTTCTTCGCAGCTTCGGGCGCGAAGCCCTTTCCCCGGTGCAGTGGCATGATGGAATAGCCCACTTCCAACTCCTCTACTTCATCCACCGTTTGAATGAGCAACCCACATTGGCCAATAAATTTCCCCGTTTCTTTTTCTATCAATACATTCATCCCGCCAAGGTTATTTTCATAGCGATGGAAAATTTTGTCCAGCCATTGCCGACAATGCTCTTCGGGCGTTTGCTTTTTCATTGACCAATATTTATTCCACAAAGGGTCTTTGAAGAACGGAAGCCATAACGAAAAATCGGTGGGTTCTAATTTTCTAAATAATAGACGGCTGGATTGTTCACCCGTGAGCAGGTAATTCATTGTAAAAAATTATGGTTGAGTTCACTTACTAACTGATGTTACTCACTTCGTGCTTTCTTTGTGCCTTAATGACCCTGCCTGTCCGGTAGGCAGGGGCGCCAAGACACGAAGTTTCACACCTGTGTGCCGAAGCACTACGGTGCTCAGGCACAAAGAATAGACATTGAAATTAGGTTTATGCGTAACATCAGTTACTACGAAGTTTCACACCTATGTGCCGAAATACTGTGGTGTGCGGGCACAAAGAAAAATATGAAATTTGAATTATGCATAGCATCAGTTTAATGAACATAATCCCTCGCCCGCTTCTTCAATACCCCCGCCTCTTCAAACCGATAGCCAAACACCAATTTTACACTGGAGCTTGAACTGGCAAACAGAATGTCTTCAAAGCGGATGTTGCGCGATTGCGCCACCAGACTCATGCCGCCAAAGAAACGCTCGCTGTTATATCCAATGGCAACGCGCACATCAGTAAACGTATTGATGGAGATGGTATAGTTTGTTGCCTTGGTGGGGGTTTCATAAGCAAGCCAATGATGGGCAGGCCCGATGGAAAGCGCACCACTTAAATAGAACGAACGATAAACAATCGTGTGGGTGTAGCCCCCGGCAAGACTTAGGGTTGTATAACGCATGTTCTTGAATGTGGAAGTTGCCGTGAAGAATGGGGCATTTCTTTTTTCCACAATGGCCGAGTCGGAAGTAACTTGAAATGTGTTAAGGTTCCCGGCCATCACCAACGAGCCTCCGCTTTTTAACTGACGTTCTTTATAATTGTAAGCGGCCCTCAACGAAAAGCGGTCCGTGTTGAAAATGTATAGGCCATTGATGCCCGTGTTCCTCAACTCAATGTCGGGTCTCTTTACAAATGAATTCTTTGTGGCGGTGGACCGGTCGGGCACATAAAATCCTTTGTATCGTTGTGTGAATACATCTAAGCCCCACGCCTTTCCAAAAATATTTGCGCGAAGGTCGCGTACATCGCTGCTGCCGTAGGTGCCTTTGCTTTTCTCGTTGATGGGTATGGCCACGGTTATCTCCACCGCCACTTCAAACAGATAAACACCCACACCTGCACTGAAGGATGAGTTGGGTTTGTAACTTAAATTCTGATTTCGGTTATTGCGGTTGGTGATGTCAAACGACAGCGAACGTTTTTTTACCACAGGCCAAATGAAAAATTTATCAGGAAACTGCTCAATGTATTTGCCCTTGGTGGTGTCAAGGTTTGCTTGACCTAAAGTAAGTTCGGTGATGAGTGAAAAGATAATGAATGAAAAAAAATTCCGGGTCATCCATTACAAAATATACTCACTCAAATCTCGGTTCTTGATCAACCCGCTCAACCGCTCTTTCACCATCTCTTTCGTTACCGTAATGTGGTTGTTGGGCCCGATTTTATCCGGCACGTCAAATAAAAACTCGTTTAGCAATTTGCTCATCACCGTGTGCAGCCTGCGGGCACCAATGTTTTCGATTTCAGCATTTATATCGAAGGCTGCCTGGGCAATCTCCACAATTGCTTCATCCGAAAAATCGATCTGAACATCCTCCGCTTCAAACAATGCTTTGTACTGTTTTGTCAATGCATTTTTTGGTTCGGTAAGAATGCGCACAAAATCATCTTTGGTAAGATTCAAAAGTTCTACCCGTATGGGGAAGCGTCCTTGCAACTCCGGTATCAGGTCCGATGGCTTGGACATGTGAAACGCACCCGCGGCCACAAACAAAACGTGATCGGTTTTTATCACTCCGTATTTTGTGTTCACCGTGCTTCCTTCCACAATGGGGAGCAAGTCGCGCTGCACACCTTCGCGGCTCACATCGGGGCCACCACCGCCTTTCTTGCCCGCGCCCGTAGCAATCTTATCGATCTCATCAATAAAAATGATCCCTGCATCTTCCGCCTTCCGTATCGCTTCTTCCTTCACCTCATCCATGTCAATGAGTTTGATGGCCTCGTCCTCCAACAATATTTTTCTTGCTTCGGCCACGGTTACTTTACGCTTCTTTTGTTTTTTGGGCATCATGCCGCTGAGCATTTCCTGCAAGTTCATCATCGATACTTCGTCCATGGCCCCCGCACCGATCATGCCTACACCAGGTGCGCCACTTTGCTTCATGTTGATTTCTATTTTGCGGTCTTCGAGTTCTCCCTTTTTTATTTTTTCCCTAAAGAGATTGCGTGTGCGCTCATTGAGTTCCACATCGGTGGTAGGAGTTTCCTCTGTATCGTCTGTGGAAGTGATAAATCCTGTTGGATTCGATCGCATGGGCGGTATCAGCGCATCTAAAATAATTTCTTCCACGGCCTGGGCCGCTTTCTCTTTTACTTCTTCCTTCCTCCTTGCCTTCACCATGTTCACCGATTGCTCCACCAGGTCGCGCACCATGCTTTCCACATCGCGCCCCACATATCCTACCTCGGTAAATTTCGATGCCTCCACTTTTACAAACGGTGCATCGGCAATGCGGGCAAGCCTGCGCGCAATTTCTGTTTTGCCCACGCCTGTGGCCCCGATCAGCAAAATGTTGTTTGGCACAATCTCATTTTGTATGTCCGTCTTCACGCTCATGCGCCTCCAGCGGTTGCGCAGGGCAATGGCCACGTTGCGTTTGGCTTCGTATTGGCCAATAATATATTTGTCCAGCTCTTTTACGATCTGCTGGGGAGTGAAATATTTTGATTCTAACATGTAATGTAGTTTATGGATTTTATCGTTTACGCTTTGGCATCGGTCAATACAAAGGAGAGGGCCTTGTCCACTTTTTCTTTCATCAAAGCACGGTTCAACACTTCATCCACGGTATCTACATAATGAAACGTAAGTCCTTTAATATATTGCTTTTCGATTTCAAGAATATCCCTTCTGTTTCTTTGGCTAAGGATAATTTCTTTGATGCCGCTGCGCTTGGCCGCCAGTATTTTTTCTTTGATGCCCCCCACGGGCAGCACTTTGCCGCGCAGGGTGATCTCGCCCGTCATGGCCAATTTATCTTTTACTTTTCGTTGTGTGAAAATGGAAGCCAGCGATGTTAACATGGTGATGCCCGCAGACGGCCCGTCCTTGGGCACGGCCCCTGCCGGCACGTGTATGTGCAAATCATATTGTTGAAACACCCGGTGATCAATGGCAAGCTGATCGGCATTTGATTTTAAATACGACAGCGCAGCCACGGCCGATTCTTTCATCACATCGCCCAACTGACCTGAAATAGTAAGTGCGCCCTTGCCTTTGCTAAGGCTCGACTCCACAAAAAGTATGTCGCCACCTACTTGCGTCCAGGCAAGGCCCGTAACCACACCGGCAATGTTGTTGCCCTGATATAATTCCTCATCAAAGATTTCCGCACCCAACGCTTTCACCACAAACTCGGGTGTGATTTCTTTTTCATACGCTTCGTCCATGGCCACTGCTTTGGCTATGCCCCGCACCACCGAACCGATTTTGCGCTCTAAGTTTCGCACACCCGATTCGCGGGTATAACTTTCTATCACTTTTAAAATAGAGCCTTTAACAAATTTTACTTGTGCCGGTTTCAATCCGTGCTCTTTCAATTGTTTGGGTACCAAATGCTTGATGGCGATCTGGAGTTTTTCCTCCACGGTGTAGCCCGTCAGTTCTATGATCTCCATCCTATCGCGCAACGCTGGGTGGATCGTATCCAGCGAATTGGCTGTGGCAATGAACAACACTTTGCTCAAGTCGTATTCTACTTCGAGGTAGTTATCACCAAACGTATTGTTTTGTTCGGGATCCAACACTTCGAGCAACGCGCTGGAAGGATCGCCCCTGAAATCCGATCTCACTTTGTCAATTTCATCAAGGATAAAAACCGGGTTCGATGATTTTGCTTTTTTGATGTTGAATAAAATTTTTCCGGGCATGGCGCCCACGTATGTTTTTCTATGACCGCGTATTTCCGCTTCGTCATGCACACCGCCCAGGCTCATGCGCACATAGTTTCGGTTCAGCGATTTTGCAATGGACTTTCCCAAAGAAGTTTTACCCACGCCCGGAGGGCCATACAGACAAAGTATGGGCCCCTTCATGTCCTGCTTCAACTTGAGCACCGCCAGATATTCAAGTATGCGGGTCTTTACTTTTTCAAGGCCGAAGTGGTCTTTGTCAAGTATCTTCCGCGCCCTGTTCAAATCAAAATCGTCAACCGTGTATTCATCCCACGGCATATCGAGCATGAACTCCACATAGTTCATGGCCACCGGAAACTCCGCGGCCTGTGGATTGGTGCGCTGTAGTTTGTCAATCTCTTTGCTGAAGTGGGCGGCTGCAGCCTTCGACCATTTTTTTTCTGCGCCCCGCTTGCGCAGTTTTTCAATTTCTTTGTCGGGGCCATCATAACCCAACTCATCTTGCAGCACACGTATCTGCTGCCGCAGAAAATAATCGCGTTGTTGTTGATCGATGTCGGTGTGCACTTTCTTTTGTATCTCGTGCTTGATCTCCAACATCTGGATTTCTTTCAGCATATACTGAAGCAGCAACGTGCCGCGCTCAGCGATATCATTGGTCTCCAATATTTTTTGCTTTTCGGGCACGTCCACGTTCAGGTTTGATGCGAGGAAGTGTATGAGAAAACCAGTGCTCTGGATATTGTCGAGCGCTACCTGCGCCTCTTGCGGAATTTCGGGATTGAGTTTTAAAATTTTTGAAGCTGCATCTTTCAGTGACTGGATGAGTGCCTTCAGTTCTTTGTTTTCCAAATCAGGTATTGGCTCGGGCTGCAACTCGATGATGGCCGTCATGAACGGTTCATCCAACAAATATTCTTTGATCAAAAAACGGTTCTTGCCCTGAATGATGATGGTAGTGTTTCCATCGGGCAGCACCAGCATTTTAATGATGCGCGCAATGGTGCCAAACCGGTAAAGGTCATCTTTGTTTGGCTCCTCCGCCTGTTTATTTTTTTGCGCCACCACGCCAATGATCCGGTTGCCCTGATACGCTTTCTTTATCAGGCGTATCGACTTTTGCCGGGTTACTGTAATGGGGATGACAACACCTGGAAACAGTACCGTGTTTTTTATGGGAAGTATGGAGAGCTCATCGGGTAGATCGCCTGGTTTAAGGTCCGATTCCTGTTCAGGATTGATCAGCTGGATCAATTCATCCTGATCTTCATCCTGAACCATGGGGGAAATTTCTAAGGTTTTGAACATAAATTACGTGGTGCCAATTTGACACAAAAAAAGGGTGTATCCAATTTATTTAAGAGCGCATTCTATTGGTCAATCGGTATGCCACGCTTTTGCTATTGAGCCAAAATTGTCCCAATTTTCGATTACTATGAGTTTTACTGTTACGGTCAAACGCGTTTCTTCTCTCTGCATGCTGGTATTTTTAATTGCTTTGCTTGCAAACACCACGGGCCTCTATGCTCAAAAAGAAAAGAAAAAATTTAAGAAGGGAGATACGGTCGTGCTCAACGATTCCATCACTTCATACAGCCAGTCTGACATATTTGATTTTCCAAACATCAACAAAGTTAGCTTTTATAGCAATGCCGACTTGTTGAAAAAAATACAAAGTGCTGATGGCAAGGGTGATGAGCCTGCCATGTACGCGGCATTGAAAGTGTATGTAAAAAATTTCGGCATCGAAAACTTTAGCAAGAACACAGCCATGCTCTGGCGGCTGGCCAAACTTTCAGAAACGCACGGCCCGGCTGGCGAGGCCCTGTTGCTTTATAAATTAACACTCAAGCACCACCAGCAAGGGTTGGACATTAAAAAAATCTACGACTCCTGGCAGCAATTGGATCCCGACAAAAAAGAGAACTACGTACCACTTGAATTTTATTATCAATTGGTTGACTATCGAAAAGACATCGACACGCTGCGGCCTCCAAAATCGATATTGCTCAACATGGGCGATGACATCAATTCTCTTAAAGAAGATTATGGCCCCACCGTTGGCAATGTGGACGACCTGATGTTGTTCACTTCCAAAAGAAATGAAAAGAGCGATGGCTCCTATAATGAAGATTTATTTTTCAGCACAAAGGTGGAAGGCCGATGGGCGAGGGCGGAGTCTTTTATAAAAATCAATAGTGCCTACAACGAAGGCTCGGCCTGCATCAGTGGCGATGGAAAATTTCTTTTCTTCTCGCGCTGCAATGCACCAGACGGAGCGGGCAACTGCGATTTGTATGTGGCCGCCATGAAAGCCGACAGCACGTGGGGCGATATAAAAAATCTGGGGCTTGCTATAAACAGTTCGGGCTGGGATTCGCACCCTTCGCTCACGCATGGTGGCGATACGCTTTTCTTTGCTTCCAACCGTGCCGGAAGTTTTGGCCTGTCGGATATTTATTTTGCTGTGAAAGATAAAAAAGGTGCGTGGCTAAAAGCGCAAAATGCGGGGCCCATTATCAATACGGCCAACAGTGAGGTGAGCCCGTTCTTTCATCGTTCGTACAATGTGTTGTACTTCAGTTCCAACGGGCAGCCCCTAAATTTTGGGGAGTTTGATATCTATAAATCCAACAAACTAAAAACGGGTTGGGCCGAACCAAGAAACACCGGGCCTTTGGTGAACGGGGGCGGCAGCGAATATTATTTCACCATCGATTCAAAATCGGAGAACTTATATTATGCGCGCTCTACCCAGGAAGATTTAAAAAATCTTGACCTTCATTCTTTTCCGGTGCCCATGGAAGCGCAGCCCACTGCCATCACCCTGTTGAAGGGAACGTTGAAAGACCCGGTTGGAAAACCTGAAAAGGGAATCGTATCGGTGATTGACCT
>JANOQB010000043.1:0-5783 GCA_031422215.1 Cytophagales bacterium
GAAATAAACAATGTTTAACGAAAAACGAATCATGACAAAGCACACAAACAAAATTCTCATTGCAGCAGTGGCGATGGTGATAATATCAATCGGTTTCCAACCCACCGTCATGGCACAGAAAAAAAATAAGGACGGCTTCAAAGAAATATTCGATGGTAAAACATTGAAGGGGTGGAAAGGAGACCCCGCGTATTGGAGAGTAGAAAATGGTAACCTCGTGGGAGAAATCACACCTGACAAATTATTGAAGAACAACACATTCATCATTTGGGATGAAGGGGCAACCAAGGATTTCGAACTGAAGTTGGAGTATCGGATCAGCGAAAAGGGCAACAGCGGGATCAATTATCGCAGCGAACGTTTGGCCGATAATGAAAATGCGCTGAAAGGATACCAAGCCGATATTGACGGAGGAAACCGTTATACGGGTCAAAACTATGAAGAGCGCGGAAGGACAACGCTCGCCTATCGTGGACAAATTACCACCATCAATAGTCCGGAAGACCCAACTAAGCCGGTGAAGGATTATGTGTCAAAAAATGCGTGGACAAAAATGGACGTAACCGGTTCGCTCGGCAATAGAGATTCGTTGGGCATGAAAATTAAAGCCAATGATTGGAATCAAATTCATTTGATTGTGAAGGGAAATCGCCTGCAACATTTTGTGAACGGTGTGCTGATGAGTGACGTGACCGACAACGATCCCACCAACAGAAAAATGACCGGCTTGCTTGGCGTGCAGGTGCATGTTGGTCCACCAATGAAAGTGGAGTATAGGAATATACGGTTGAAGCAATTGTAGAGGCTTTGGATTGGGGTTTTGTGGTTGGCTCATGCAAGATTGCTACTGCCCATTAGATTTTGATCGGGAAATTTAAAGTTCAAAAAATAAAAAAAGAAAATTCATGCCTCAACCCTGGGCCAATAAAATCTCCCACCACACCCAACTGGGCGGCATTGAAACTTCTATTCTTGATAATGGATCAGCACGCGGCACGCGCATAGCGTGGATAAATACAGGAACGGGTCTGCGCTATAAAGTGGTGATTGATCGCGCCATGGATATTGCCGATGCTTTTTACAATCAGCACAGCCTCGCCTGGGTTAGCCATGTTGGTATCACAAGTCCACAACCATTTTCAGATAAAGGAATTGATTGGATTCGAACTTTCGGTGGCGGCTTGCTTACTACCTGTGGCCTCTCGCATGTGGGCGGGCCGGAGAAAGATGAGTTTGGCGAACGTGGACTGCATGGATTGATAAGTAACATGCCCGCTGAAATAGAGTCAATCATTCAACCCGATCCGGTGAATGGAAAAATGGAGATGAGCATTACCGGGACTATGAAGGAAACTAAAATATTCGGGCCAAGCTTGGAACTGAGGCGCACTATTTCGGCCACGTTGGGAAAACCTTCCATAAAAATACATGATGAAGTTTTGAACCGCGCCAACACTCCAGCACCACACATGCTCTTATATCATTTCAATTTTGGATGGCCGCTGGTGGATGATGGCACGGACTTGCTTTGGAATGGGCCAACTCAGCCACGTTTCGAGAACACGGCCAAGATTTTCAAGGAAGGAAATGATTTTAAAAAATGTCAGCCGCCAATTGAAAGCCACCTTGGCTCGGGCGAAGAGGTTGGGATTATTGACTCGCAACCGGACGCGTCAGGGAATTGTGTTTGTGGATTATATAATTCAAAAATCGGAATTGCCGTTTCAATGCGCTTCAATAAAAAACAATTGCCATGGCTAACCAACTGGCAGCACTGGGGAAAAGGCGAGTATGTAACAGGGATTGAACCCGGCACCCATCCACCCATAGGCCAAGCCAAAGCGCGCGAACAAAACTCGCTCATCCATCTTGCACCCGGAGAAACAAGGAGCTACGATGTGGAAATAGAAGTGATGGAAAATGAAGTTGCGATTAAAACATTTTTGGATAATTTCAAGTGAGGTTAAAAAAAGTGGCAGGGAGCAGTCGGCAGTCGAATACATTTTACAAAGTGAAAGAATTGACAGTTGACAAAATGCAATTGACAAAGCGGAAAAACTTTACAACGAGGTAACTTCGGAAGGTAACAACTTCAAACAGTAAAACATTTCAATAACATCAAACACTTTAAAAATCATAAACCATGACCACAGCATCAAAAGCATTAGAGCAAGGAAAAGGGATTTTAAGATTGGCGCCTACTTGGGTGCCGCGTTCGTTTTGTGTGCCGGGGCGCAGGATAAAATTGCACCCCGATGATTATTATGTATTGGGTGGAAACCGCGGAGGCATTGATGAACGCTGGCTATCGTCAACTACGCCCGCGAAGAACGGTCCGCTCACGGGGGAGAACGAAGGCTTGAGCCCAATCGTGTTCAAGGATGGTGGCAAAGAAATTCAAATTTTATTGAAGGATGCCATTGACGAACTGAAAGGTGAAATTATCGGTGAGCGGTTGTGGAGCAAGCACAAGAGTTGGCCTATGTATTCGAAGTTCTTCGACAACATGGGGCCGCTGCCGCACCACGTTCACCACAACGACAAGAAGGCTGCGCTCATTGGTCAGCTTGGAAAACCGGAGGCGTATTATTTTCCGCCACAATTAAATAATCATGGTGGCGATTTTCCTTACACGTTTTTTGGGATTTCGCCCGGCACCACCAAAGCGCAGATACGCGAGTGCCTGGTGAATTTTACGAAGGGCGATAATAAAATAACAACGTACTCATCGGCATTTCAGTTGGAGCCGGGCACGGGTTGGGATGTGCCCCCCGGCATGCTGCACGCGCCCGGAAGTTTTTGTACGTATGAACCACAAAAGGCTTCGGATGTTTTTGCGATGTATCAGTCGCTGGTGAACGAGGCCATCGTGCCCGAAGAATTATTATGGAACGGTACGCCCAAAGATAAAATCGGTGACTTCGATGAACTGATGGATGTGCTCGATTGGGAACTGAACACAGACCCAAATATTTTGCAGACCCGCTTCATGCGCCCCAAGCCTGTGCGGCCTGTTGCCGAAATGAAAGCCGAAGGATATTCGGAAACTTGGGTGTGCTATAAATCGGATGCATTTGGTGCGAAAGAACTTACGGTATTGCCCGGAGCGACCGTGACCATAAAAGACAGTGCCGCTTACGGAATTATTGTGATGCAGGGCCACGGCAAAATGGGTGTATGGGATATTGAAACGCCCGCTCTCATCCGTTACGGTCAGTTGACCAATGATGAATTTTTTATTTCCGAAATGGCCGCGAAGGAAGGTGTGAAGATTACGAACCCTTCGTCAACCGACCCGATTGTGATATTGAAACATTTTGGGCCGGAGAATCCTGATATGAAACTTTAATAAATCGTAAATCTAAAATCATTAAATCTTAAATTAATTTACCATGCCTTCAAACAACTACCCAAAACTCCACAACGCCACCTGGCCTGGCATTGTGGGCAAAGGCCCTGACTCGGAGCCGCCCATTCCATTTGATACGCTGTTGCAACTCACGGCCGCTGCCGAAGTCAATGGTGTGAAGTTCGATGGTGTTGACCTCGGACTGATGGGGCCGCACATTGATTTGATGACCATCACGGATGATGACATCAAAAAATTGGCGGAGAAATTATTGAAACTGAAACTCAATGTGGGAAGTCTTGTTGCTCCGATATGGGGCGGCCCCGCGATGGGCAGCAAAGAAGACCGCGCGGTGTTTGTGGACATGGTGAAGCGTGCTTGCGAATTTGGAAAACGCATGCGCGAATTGGGTGTGCGCCCTTATGGATTGGTGCGGATTGACTCGGCAAGTTCGCCAACCAATTGGGCGAAGGACCCTGCGGGCAACACGAAATTGATTGCGCAAACTTTTCGAGAGGCGTGCGATGTGGCTGCGGGCTTTGGTGAGAAGCTCGCTGCCGAAGGAGAAATTTGTTGGGGCGGTATGCACAGTTGGAAAACGATGGTGGATACATTGGAGGCGGTGGACCGACCTAACATTGGCTTTCAGGCCGACATGGCGCATACACTATTATATCTGTTGAGCGACAATAGGCCCGAAGACAGAATACTTCCAAAAGATTTTAAGTGGGGCGATAGGGCCGCACTGAGCGAGGGCCTCAAAAAAGTAACGAAGGCTTTGCGTCCGTGGACGTTGGATTTTCATGTGGCGCAAAACGATGGCACAGTGTTCGGCTCCGGCTCGCACGATAAAACAGGTAGGCATTGTCAAGCCCTCGACCCCAACGGAAAATTAGACATAGCCAACGATGCGGGCTTCTGGCTGCGCGATGAGACGGGAAAACTCACCAAAGCATTCAAACATATTTGTTGGGATGGTTGTATGTTCCCCAATGCGGTGATGACGAAGCAACAGACTTGGAACGATGTGCTGGCAACGATGATAAAGGTGAGGGAGAAGCATGGGTGGGTTGAATAATTGACAGTTGACAATTGGGCAATTGACAAATGAGTTTCATGTTGAAATATTTTGTCAATTGCGTTTTGTCAATTGTCATTTGCTCATGTCTATTTTGTAAATTTGATTAAGAGTAAATTATGCAAGAGACAAAACCACATATCATCAATGCGGCTTTGCTTTGGGAGTATGATTTGGACACTTTCAATTATGTGAAGTCGTATAAGATTGTGATTGAAAGAGTGCTTGAGAGGGGTACTTTGGAGGAGTGGCGGGAGATGGTTCGTTTCTATACCGAAAAACAAATTTTAGAGACGATAGAATGGAGTTCACAGTTAGAAAAACGGGACAAGGACTTTTCTAAACTTTTTCTAACATCTGATTTTCTTAAATAGAAAATAATAATTTGACCCAATGTTTATCTCAGTCAATTGACAATTCTGTTCGGCTTGCTAAAAACTCTTGTCAACTGCCTTTTGTCAATTGTCAATTATTAAAACATACTCCATCTCAATATTCGAAACGAAAAACCAACTACTAAAACTATGGCAACCAAAAAACAACTACGTATAGGATTAATAGGCACCGGCTTCATGGGCCGCACACATTCCAACGGATATAAACGGGTCGGGGATTTTTTTCCTGAACTGGCTTATCGCCCGGTGCTAAAGGCAGTTTGTTCGCGCAATGCCGAAAAGGTAAAAGCATTTGCCGAACAGTGGGGCTACGAGTCGTTTGAGACAGATTGGAAAAAGCTGATTGCCCGCGATGATATTGATGCAGTTGATATTTGCGCGCCCAATGATTTCCATGCGGAGATTGCAATCGCTGCCGCAGCCAAAGGCAAAATGATATTGTGCGAGAAGCCGTTGTCGCGCACATTGGCCGAAGGGCAACTGATGGTGGATGCGATTGCAAAAGCCAACGTGAAAAATACGGTGTGGTACAACTACAGACGGGTGCCTGCGGTTACGTTGGCCAAACAAATAATTGACTCCGGAAAACTTGGAAAAATATTTCACTACCGCGCAAACTTTTTGCAAGACTGGACTATCAGTCCGGAGTTGCCGCAAGGGGGCGAAGGTTTGTGGCGGCTTGATGTGGATGCTGCAGGCTCTGGCGTAACGGGCGACTTGCTGGCACACTGCATTGACACGGCCATGTGGATGAACGGTGCCATCAAAGATGTATCGGCCATGACGGAAACTTTTATTAAAGAGCGCGTGCATCAGGCAAGCGGCAAAGTGCAAAAGGTGGGCATTGATGATGCGTGTATTTTTCATTGCCATTTCGCCAATGGTTCGTTGGGGTTGTTTGAGTCAACACGCTATGCGCGCGGGCACAAGGCACTATATACTTTTGAAATCAATGGCGAGC
>JANOQB010000044.1:0-1861 GCA_031422215.1 Cytophagales bacterium
TAATCCGTTGTTAGTAACCTCAACCAGGATAGGAGTGCCATAGGCACGGCACATATATGGGCCGAACCTAAGGTTCTTCTCTTGTGATTATAGCCCTAAAAACAACGGACTGAAGTCCGTTGTTACAAAATTGACCGAGGCTACGCCTCTTTGTTATAAAAAGATGTGTGCATAGACAAGGGGCTTAAGCCCGTGGCAATTGATAGCAAATTTCAAGGGACTTTAGTCCCAAACACAAAACTGCCCATACACACAGAAATTTCTGATGAGTGATTTTCATTGTCAAGGTCAGCGATAAATGACCATGTCCTTTTGAAATGTAGCCAACCCAATACCCAAAAGATTGCTACTTTAGATACATGGAAACAACTGAAAATGACAAGATCATTGTTCTAAAGTCATACGCCACGCTCATGGAAGCTAACCTGGCAAAAACCAAATTGGATGCGTATGGGATACCGTGCTTTTTAACGGATGAAAATTTCATTGGCGTTTATCCACTCTATAACAATGTGTTCCCCGGTGTGCGGCTTCACATCTTCGAGAAGGACACCGCGAAGGCGAATGAAATTTTAGGCGAGTCTGTCGAAATCATGCAGGATATACCGGAACCTCTTTGCCCCCGGTGCGATTCAGCCAATATAATTTTCAATGATGCAAACAAAGCGTGGCTAAGCCAACTATTCGTAGAGATTTTTGTGGCCCCATTTTTTCATCCCGCACAAGCAGCAAAATGCAGAAATTGTGGCCATGAGTGGGATTATAAATCTGTGAGTTGAGTTGTTTGCCTCAAATTCTCCAATTGACAATCAATGATGTTTGGTTTGTGGCCTGCTGAATAGTAGCGGCATACCTGCCGGACAGGCAGGGCCGCTTAATTTTTGTAGTGCTTTCTCTATTGCAATATTAAGGTGCAGCGCGTCACTGTCAACGTGGAAAACGTTTGTGTTTCTGCAGTGGTGCCTTTTCGAAGCGCTTCACTGTCCCATGACACCAAACGTAATTTGAAAAACTAAACTACAAATTTACACTGAACCCTGCCATTGATTATGCACTTTGTTGTGCGCTGGTTTTTTTTAACTCCGTCTGCCTATTAATTTTTTCTGAATTGTTCAATGTCAAAACCATTGTCGGTGTTCTGATTGGATGAATTATTCTGTCCGTTATTGTTATTTTTTCTCTCAGATAAAACAACACAAATAAATCCTATTAAAGGGCTAAGAAGCAAAGAAACAAGTAGCGCAATAATGAATCCAATTTTCCTTTGTCCGCCATAAGATGCTATTATGAAAGAAACTATAATCCAAATTATTATCCACATATAGTTACTTTGCTACCGACAGATGTCTGTTTTTTTTGTCTTTAATGTCTTGAAAAATCCATTGCCTTCAAAGTCACTCCCTTGATACGAATGTTCAACTGTTTGAAATCAACTTTCTTATAACCTGATTTTATCATTGCTTGTCTAATGCTGTCAATAGTCAATTTGTCGACATTGCAGCCAAAGTAAATTGCAGTCAGAGACTCCTTACTAAATGATTTTCCTCCCCTTACATTTGCTAGTATTCGCCATTCTTCCTCATTGCTCCAAGCCGTCCGCTTTGTTAATAACGCCTCTGGTAATTCGTCCATAGAATTTATCTCTGGAAAAGTATCGTTGTAGTTAACAGGAAATAGTTTTTCGTGTAGTTCTGGTGTTTTTGATAGGTCAAACTCTATGCATACTCCTTTATTGTTGTCTGCATAGTGAGCCCACATGATTTCATTTAGTGGATTTGTCGTAAAACAGCAAACGTTCCAACCAAGTCGTTCTCCAAAAAGCATATTATAAAAACGATTCATCCCATCATCATTTTTCAAG
>JANOQB010000045.1:0-8296 GCA_031422215.1 Cytophagales bacterium
TCCAAAGGCCGAGTGGTCTTCATCCTGAAGACGAAGTAGAAGCCCGATTTGACACTTCGATCCAAACGCGACTTTTTGGTCAGCTCTTTCGTGTGCCCAATCATAATTCATACTGCGATAAGATCGTCCGCCAATGGCGGATTAATTGCACCCATCGGGGGGGCGGAAATGAAGTCATTAAAACCATAAAGCCCTAATTGCTACGGGGCATTTTAAATTGCACCTTTCAAAGACTGTATTCTGAATTCTATATTCCACGTACTGAATTATGTAAACAACACACTAGATTATATAACACCTTCCGTCCTCGGTTTCCGTTCTTTGTATAAAGAAGGACTATGGAAAACGTAAAATTTAAGACGAACATAAAATGCGCAGCGTGTGTTGCTGCCGTGACTCCTTTCCTAAACCAGGCGGTTGGTGAAAAAAATTGGCGGGTGGATTTGATTGATCCCTTGCGCACATTGACGATAATTGAAATGCCGGATCAAAATAATATTATAGATGGTCTGGCGAAGGCTGGGTACAAGGCCGAGCGCTTATAAAATGTTGTTGAACAACTTCTTATACAGATTTTCGTTACATTTGTTTGGTCAATGAAATTATTCAAGTCCATATCCTCCATACTTCTCGCCTTTTTGGTGCTTGTTTCGTCAAGCAGTTTTATGGTGAGCATGCACTTTTGTGGAGGCCATGTTAAAAGTTTTTCTTTGATCGAAAAAGCAACACCGTGTGCGCTTGAAGTGGAGCAGGCACCTTGCCACAAGAGAATGGCAATAAAAAAATCTACTTGTTGCGATGACAAAGAAGCTGCCTTCGAAGGAAAGAATTTTAGCTGTAAAGTTCATTCGCTCTCTCCAAATACCCCCTTATCTATTTCAGTACTTCCTTTGATTATGGAAGTGGTTCAAATCAACACGGCACGGATCGCTTCCAACCACAATTCATACAAACCTCCTATTGTTGATCGCGACATTCCCGTGCTCATACAATCTTTCCTGATTTAGTTTCATTGTAAGCCAATTGACGATTGCCTGTTCTTTAAGGTAATGTTTCAATACTGCGTCTTATTATTTGAAACTAACAAGTTATGATCGAAAATTTAATTTCCTTTTCTCTTCGAAACCGCTTTCTGGTTTTGTTGGTGGCTGCCGTGCTATTGGTGTGGGGAGCCTATTCGGTGCAAACCAATAAGATCGATGCCATCCCCGACCTTTCCGAAAACCAGGTGATCGTATTTACGGAATGGATGGGCCGCAGTCCGCAAATCATCGAAGACCAGGTTACCTATCCACTCGTCACCAACTTACAAGGGCTTCCGCAAGTTAAATATGTGCGGGGCGCTTCCATGTTTGGGATGAGTTTCGTCTATGTTATTTTCAATGACGATACCGATGTTTACTGGGCCCGTGCGCGTGTGCTTGAGCGGCTCAATTATGCTACGCGCTTGTTGCCTCAAGGTGTTGTGCCCACGCTCGGCCCTGATGGAACAGGGGTCGGTCACATTCTCTGGTACACCTTAGATGCCCCTGGCATGGACTTGGGCGAGCAACGGGCTGTGCAAGATTGGTATGTGAAGTTCGCGTTGCAAAACGTGCAGGGTGTAAGCGAGATCGCTTCATTCGGAGGGTTTCAAAAGCAATATCAGGTAACTCTAAATCCCAACAAACTTTCCTATTACAATCTCTCCGTGCCGGAAGTCATTCAGTCGGTGCGCGCCAACAACAACGAAGCGGGAGGGCGCAAGTTTGAGATGAACGACATCGGTTACATCATCAAGACCACAGGCTATCTCAAATCCATTGAAGAGATTGAAAATATTGCAGTGAAAACGGTGAACTCTATGCCTGTGAAGATCCGTGATGTGGGCACCGTGCAAATGACAGGAGAAGCCCGGCTGGGTATTTTTGATCAGAATGGCGAAGGCGAAGTAGTGGGAGGGATCGTTGTGATGCGCTATGGCGAAAATGCCGATGAAGTGATCCAACGCGCAAAGAAAAAGATGGAAGAAGTAGCGAAGGGGTTTCCGGGCGGTATGAAGTTTAAGATTGTATATGACCGCAGCAAACTGATCGAAGAATCCATATCGTCCATCAAAACGACCCTGATCGAGGAGATGATCGTAGTGTCGCTGGTGGTTATTATTTTTCTTTTGCACTGGCGCAGTGCGGCTAGCATTATAATCCAAATACCCATCACGTTGGCCACGAGTTTTATTTTGTTGAACGCGTTTGGCATTACTTCCAATATCATGTCGCTTACAGGCATTGCCCTTGCCATTGGTGTGATCGTTGACAACGGGATAATCATGGCCGAGAATGCCTATAAAAATTTATCCGTGCGATGGAATGAATTGAATGGACCTCACCCCTTGCCCCTCTCCTCTGGAGAGGGATTTAGGGTGAGGTCGATACCCGAACACGAACGCCTCGACATCATCGAAAAATCATCGCGACAAGTTTCGCGTGGTGTGTTTTATTCCACCATCATTATTATTGCATCGTTCTTGCCCGTGTTCATGCTCACGGGTCAGGAAGGAAAGCTTTTTCATCCATTGGCCTACACGAAAACTTTTATCATGATCGTGGATGCCCTGCTGGTGATCACGCTGGCACCAGTCCTGATTTCTTTCTTTATGAAAGGAAAGTTTAAGGATGGCAAATCAAATCTCCTAAACCGATGGCTTGAAAAGATTTATGAACCTGTGCTGCGTGCGTGCATGAAGTGGCGCAAGACTACTATAGGAATAAATATACTGGCTCTGGTGATCAGCCTTCCACTGCTCTTTGGAATGGGCAGCGAGTTTATGCCACCGCTCGATGAGCAATCAATTCTGTTCATGCCTGTTACGTTGCCCGATGTTTCCAACGAAGAAGTGAAGCGGATACTGCAGGTGCAGGACAAGATCATCAAATCAGTTCCGGAAGTGGAAAATGTTCTTGGCAAAGCAGGTCGCGCAAACACAGCCACCGACAATGCCCCCATGTCCATGATCGAGACAATCATTACGCTTAAACCGAAATCAGAATGGCGGGTTGGCATTACTAAAAAAGATATTATCAATGAGTTGGATGCGAAATTGCAAATCCCAGGAGTGATAAACGGTTGGACACAACCTATCATCAACCGCATCAACATGCTGTCAACGGGAATCCGAACTGATGTTGGGGTAAAAGTGTATGGACAAAACCTCGATAGCATCTATATGCTTTCTGAAAAAATCAAAAAAGCATTGCAAGGTGTGGAGGGTGTAAAAGATTTGTATGTCGATCCGATCACCGGAGGAAAGTACCTGACCATTGATGTAAACCGCGAAGCCTTGGGCCGCTATGGACTGACCGTGGACGATGTGAACCTGATTGTTGAGTCGGCCATCGGTGGCACACCCATCGGGCAAACCATTGAAGGAAGGGAACGCTTTTCAATCAGTGTGCGCCTGTTGCAAGATTATCGCAATAGCCTTTCACAACTGCAACGCATTCCTATCAAAACTCCAGCCATGGGCATGATCCCTCTTTCGGCCGTAGCCAACATCCGTTTTGAAAACGGGCCGCCCATGATTGTATCCGACAATGCGCTGCTGCGTGGCGCGGTATTGTTCAATGTGCGCGACCGCGATTTGGGGAGCACGGTAAAAGAAGCGATCGACAAATTGAACAGCGAAATGGGCACTTTGCCTAATGGATATTTTTTGGAGTGGAGCGGCCAGTATGAAAACCTCATCCGCGGTAAGCAAACACTCATTGTCATTTTGCCTATTGTGATGCTCATCATCTTTATTTCGCTTTACCTGGCATTCAAATCTCTGCGTGAAGCATTTTTTAGTTTGATCACCATTCCATTTGCGTTGATCGGTGGTGCCTACATGGTTTACTTCTATGGTGTCAATCTATCTGTTGCTGTGGCCGTTGGTTTTATCGCACTCTTTGGCATTGCCGTGGAGACGGGAGTGGTGATGGTAATTTATTTGAATGATGCCATGAACCAGGTGGTAAAATTACGTGGCAATTCGAGCGAGACTATTTCGCTTGACGAACTAAAAGAATTTGTTGTGGCCGGTGCCGCAAAAAGATTGCGCCCCAAACTCATGACCGTGTCGGTGGCTTTGTTCGGCCTGGTGCCGGTGCTGTGGTCCACCGGTGTGGGCAGCGATGTGATGCAACCCATTGTGCTACCCATGATCGGGGGAGTGCTCACTTCGGGCACCCATATTTTGTTGGTAACACCTCTTATCTTTTTGATGACAAAAGAATATGAATTAAGAAAATTTGGAAAACTTGATGTGTATGAAAATCATTGATAAAATTAAAAGCAGGATGCTGGTTGCAGGATGCTGGTTGCTGGATGCTGGGCGCTTGAATCTCCCAACTCGAAGCCTGAATTTTATTTCACTACTGCTCCTATTATCAACGCTCACAGCCAGTGCGCAGGTAATTCCTTTGGATAGTGTGCTCTCGGCCATCAATAAAAATAATCCGATGCTAAAAGAGTATGATAGCAAGGTGAAAGCCATGAATGCTTACACAGCAGGTGCGAAAAGTTGGATGGCACCAATGGTGGGTGCGGGGCCATTCTGGTATCCATACCCCGGCCAGATGTTGATGGAGGAGCGTGACAAAGGAATGTTTATGATAAACATGGAGCAAGACATTCCCAATCCGCGCAAGCTCAATGCAAAGAAAAATTATTTTGCTTCACGTGCCAGTGTGGAGGAGAAGGGCAGGGCCATCCAATACAATACGCTACGGTCGGAAGCCAAGTTGCTTTATTACGATTGGCTGGTATTGGAAAAGAAAATAAAAGTGTTGGATGAAAGCAAAAAGATTGTTGTGTTGATGCTTGAGTTGGCGAGGCTCCGCTATCCCTACAACCAGGGAAGCCTGGGCAACATTTACAAAGCAGAAGCCCGCATGCATGAAGTGGACAATATGAAGTTGATGGCGCAATCGGAGATAGAGGAAAAGCAATCGCGCTTAAAATCATTGATGAAGGCATCACCACAATCGGTCATTCAGGTGGACACATTGACTGAGATTGTATTCGATCCCAATCAACTGATGAACGATACAACTGCGCTACCTTCCAGCCGAAGTGATGTGCAGCGGATAAACAGGTCTATGGAAATGATGCGACAAAATCAATTATGGCAACAGTCGCAGTCCAAGGCCGACTTTAGAATTCGCTACGAACACATGCAACCACGGGGCGACATGCCCACTCAGTTTTCGCTGATGGCCATGGTGTCCATCCCGATTGCGCCCTGGGCTTCCAAAATGTATAAATCCGAAGTGGAGGGCATGGGTTATGAAATCGAAGCGATGAAAAAAGAGAAGGAGGGCATCTTGTTGGAAAGCAAGGGCATGCTGGAAGGAATGGCTGCGCAACTCGTGCGTATGCAGCAACAGCTTTCAAACTATCAGGAAAAAATCCTTCCGGCACTTCGCAAAAATTATGAAACCCTCATGCTGGCCTACGAGGAGAACCGCGAGCAGTTGCCCATTGTGATTGATGGATGGGAGGCACTGAACATGGCACAGTTGGAATACTTAAACAAGTTGCAAGATTATTACACCATGATAGTACGTTATGAAAAAGAAACAGAGAAGTAAGTTTATTCAAAGTTTGATATTCAAGATTCAAGATTCTGGATTCTTGATTCTGAACGGCTGGCACAAACCAATTTTGACTTTTCAATCTGGAATTTTGACTTTGGTACTTGCATGGTTGCTCTGTGCTTGTTCTGTAAAAGAATCTTCGCATAAAGACCAATATACTTGCCCCATGCACCCCACGGTAATCGCAAACAAACCGGGTGTGTGCCCGGTGTGCGGTATGGATTTGGTGCGAAAGGCAAATGCCGGAGAAGAAGTGAAAATAACAGAGGAGCTTGCCAGGCTTATCAAATCCCCCAACGAGGTGGTGGTAGCTTCAACCAAAACCGTTCGCGGTGAGTTTAAATCAATGGAAATTTCGATGGACTTGAATGGAATTGTTTCTTACGACACACGGAATATTTATACCATTCCTTCCCGCACGAGCGGGCGCATTGAAAAAGTTTTTTTGAAATACAATTTTCAAGTGGTTGTTAAAGGACAAAAAGTGGCCGAGGTGTACAGCCCTGAGTTGATCAACGCCCAGCGCGAATTGATTTATTTGTTTCAACATGATGCCAACAATAGTGCTTTAATAGATGCATCAAAAAACAAACTTTTTCTTTTGGGCGCGTCAGAAAAGCAAATTGAATCTCTGATGAAAAGCAAAGAAGTGGTTTCTACGTTTTCAATTTACAGCCCTTACAGTGGTTACGTTATTTCCGAAGGGCAAGCTCCGGTGGCTCCTACCATCAATGCTTCCAATGTAGCGAGTTCAGGTGGAATGGGTATGGGCGGTGCGGTAAATTCCAGTAATTCAATTTCGAGTGATGTCAATGCAAGTTCATCGGACATATTTGTAAGGGAGGGAAGCTATGTGAGTGCGGGCCAAACACTTTTCAGGTTGGTAAACGCTACGTCTCTTTGGATTGAGTTCAATGTGCCGGCCTCACAAGCCTTGCCCCTCAGGCAAGGAAGCGCACTTGACCTTTCCTTAAAAGAGGAAAAACGAAAGCTGAAAATTGATTTCATCGAGCCCTTTACGGAGGAGGGACTCGACTTTATTAAAATCCGATCCTACATCACGGGAAGTGATTTATTGATTGGGCAATTGGTACAAGGCAATATTTCATTCACAAGCAACGAGTCGCTGTGGTTGCCAAAAGAGGCTGTGGTGGATCTCGGCATAGAGCAAATTGTATTTGTAAAGGAGCGCGGACAATTCAAACCAAAGAAAGTGGGCGTGGGCATCCGGTCTAATGGTTTAATAGAGATCGTTAAAGGTATCGCCTCCAGCGAGGAAGTTGCGGTAAACGCGCAATACTTAATGGACAGTGAGAGTTTTGTTAAAACATCAAAGTGATATGAAAAAGATATTTATTTATGCTGCCTTTTTATTAGTCGCAATTTCTTGCAACACAAAGCACGATCAAAACACGGCACAGGAGCACACCGAAGCAAAGGAAAAATACACGTGCCCCATGCACCCTTCGGTAATGCAGGATAGCCCCGGCCAATGTTCTATTTGTGGAATGGATTTGGTGCCTGTGACAAAGGCATCGGCCAACGATTCAAACCTAATGTTGACGGACACACAAGTGAACTTGGCAAACGTGACCACACAAATTGTTAAAGCGCAAAATGTTGAACAGACATTGCCCATCAACGCACAACTGAAAGCCAACGAAGATTTGACGGAGGTCATCAGTGCGCGCTCAACCGGAAGGATCGAAAAACTTTATATCAAAGAAACAGGTCGCACGGTCAAGCAGGGTGAGCCGTTGTATGAATTGTACAGCGAGACATTGCTCACACTTCAGAAAGAATATCTTTTGGCAAAAGAGCAGTTTGAAAAATTGGGCGACCAGGAAGTGCGCTATGCTTCGTTTTTGAATGCATCTGAAAAAAAACTTCTCCTGTATGGATTATCCAGATCGCACATTGACAAGCTGAGAAACATAGACGATTTGAGTGCGCGTATTTTATTTTTGTCCCCAGCCTCTGGCATCATCAAAGAGATCAATGTGGCGGAAGGACAGACCGTAGCTGAGGGATCGTTGCTTTACCAGATAGAGAATACAAAGCAACTTTGGGTAGAAGCCGAACTATATCCGAGGGAGATGCGCTTGCTGAAAATTGGAGATAAAATAAAAGTTCAGTTGAGTGGTTTTGAGACGGAGGCCACTGAAGCAACCATCATTTTCCTAAGCCCCGAGCTTCGCGCCAATAAACAGGTTGCTATTTTACGGGGCGTTGTCTCCAACCCATCGTTGCAATGGAAGCCAGGGCAGTCGGTTCAGGTATTCTTGCAGCACTCAGCACGGAAAGCACTCTCCATTCCGGTCGATGCTGTGATCCGCGATGAGCACGGCTCACACGTATATGTTCAAACCGATAAAAATACATTTGCCGCTCGCAAGGTAAAAACAGGAATTGAAAATTTTAATTCTGTTGAGATTACGGAGGGTTTGATCGAGGGCGAGGTGATAGCTGTAACGGGAGCTTATTTATTGTACAGCGAGGTGATCTTAAAAAAAGGTATTGATCCTTCTGTCCATGCTGGTCATGAAATGCAGTGATTTTAATACCCGACTGGAAATTAAAAGGCCGCTTATAAGGATTTACCTTAAAGCGGCCTATTTGTTTGCGGTCTGGACGGGACTCGAACCCGCGACCTCCTGCGTGACAGGCAGGCATTCTAACCA
>JANOQB010000046.1:0-1592 GCA_031422215.1 Cytophagales bacterium
CTTCAAGGATTTCTCTACACGCTCTTCCAACACCGCTTTGTCGGACACGCCTCGAATTTTTAGGCCATAAGCAACATTTTCAAAAATGGATTTTGGAAATGGATTGGGCTTTTGAAATACCATCCCGATTTTTTGCCGTAGTTCTTCCACGCGCACATTCTTCTTATAGATTTCTTTGCCATCAATCAATATGTCGCCTTCTTTCCGGAACCCATCGATGTAGTCATTCATGCGGTTGAACGTGCGCAGAAAGGTTGACTTGCCACAACCCGAGGGCCCGATAAAAGCAGTCACCGTATTTTCTTTGATCTCCATGTTTATGTCTTTCAACACATGGTTGGTGCCGTAATAGATATTTACATTATTTGCTTCAATGATTTTCATTTAGCCTATTTTCAAATTTATTTTTTTTGCAACTCTTCGAGGGTTCTAAACCCTTGAAGAGTTTTCGATACTACCAATTTATTTTTTTCTGCCATTTGTTTCTAAGGTAAATGGCAATCCCGTTCATGATAAAAGTAATCAGCAACAAGATAATGATTGCTGCCGCACCGTTCACCAAAAATCCCTGCTGTGGGCGCGATACCCAATTGAAAATTTGTATGGGCAAAACTGTAAACTCGTCCATGGGGCTTGTGGGAACAAACGCAACATAGGCGAGCGCACCGATCACAATCAACGGGGCTGTTTCGCCCACTGCCCGAGACAAAGAAAGAATGATACCGGTAAGGATCCCTCCCGATGCAGCAGGCAACACCTGATGCCAGGTGGTTTGCCATTTGGTAGCCCCCATTCCATACGATGCCTCGCGCAGTGAATTGGGCACCGCCTTCAGTGCCTCGCGTGTGGCAACAATGATTACGGGAAGGATGAGCATGGCCAACGTAAATGACCCTGCGAGGAGGCTGCCGCCAAGGTTCATTAACCTTCCAAAAATTTCGAGGCCCAACAGTCCGTATATAATGGAAGGCACACCCGCCAGGTTTGCAATGTTCACTTCAATGATGGAGGCAAGACGGTTTTTCTTTCCATACTCTTGAAGATAAATGCCAGCGCCCACGCCCATAGGTATGGAGATGATGGATGTCAATCCCAATATCCAAGCCGTTCCGGTCCAGGCGGTGAGGATGCCTGCCTTCTCGGCTTTTCTTGATGGAAGGTTGGTCATGAAATCCCAATCAATTCGCGCAAGCCCATCCATAAAAATTTGTGCAATAAAAATGATAAGCAACGCAAGGCCTAGGAACGTGCAAAAGATGCCCGTGTATTTGAATGCTCTGTCGATGGACCTATTTATTGAGAGGTTACTCATATTTCTCCTGATATCTTTTTTTGATCCAGTAACTGGTTTGGTTAAGGATAAACGTGAAAATGAAAAGGGTAAAGCCTGCTGCAAAAATGGTTTTGTATCCGAGAGAGCCATGCTGTACATCGCCTAAGCTAACCTGCACAATGTATGCGGTAATGGTTTCGACAGAATTGCGCGGGTCCAATGTAAGCACCGGTTGCTGACCAGCGGCTATGGCCACGATCATGGTTTCGCCCAATGCCCTGGCGATGGCCAAAATAATGGAAACCATGATGCCCGAATA
>JANOQB010000047.1:0-27645 GCA_031422215.1 Cytophagales bacterium
TAAAGCCGAAAAGTATTACTATCCAGTGCGACATAAATATTGCAGGGTTCTTTGGGCTATTAACAAAATATTCGCGGCAGAGCCGCTAATTCCTACAAATGTTTTGTGGCTCTGCCGCTAATGATTTAAACTGAATCAAAACATGTTCTCATGGCGCAAAACTTATGACGCTATGTATGATTTACACTGATATTTATCAAAAACTTACTTTCCCCTCCGCATTCTCCCCCCCAGCACCGGACTTACATAGTCAAAAGATTCAGAAAAATCTTTGTGGTATTTGATGTCGGAATAAAAACTCAGGAACCAATTGCCGGGGCCAATATCAAAACCGTGAGCAACCCATTCCACCCGGACCATAAAATTGGCACCCGTGGAAAAATTGGATTCATCCCTTCCAGCAAGTTGATATTTTCTGGTGCCCGTCTGCAACCCGGCACCCAAATATGTTTGCAGCACAAAGGGCGACTTGATAGTTAGTATGGGGTGCAAATAATTCAGGTCAACTCTCACTCCGCCTTTCTTCCAATTTCCTCCCGCATATTTTTTTGCTCCTATCACTCCTGTTGCGTTTTCAACTGCCAGTACCAATTCCCACACACCGTAAGTAGCGTACATAGAATTGTTCATCGAAAAAAAACCGTTGTACAATTGCACATTCACACCGGTAGGCTCAAAGACCTGGGCACCAATGCCCATCATCCTGATGTTTTGGCCAAAGGAGTTTGTGCACACCAAGACGAATAAGATTAGTAAACGCATATTTGTTAGTGAGGTCAAGGTATGCAATGACCTTGCTATAAGCAAAAGTTTTAAAGTGGCAACGACAATTGATTGTCGGGGTGGCGTTCCAACGTTTCCGAATGCTGGCTCAGGTCGAGGCCAATACGCTCATCATCGGGCGACACACGCAGGCGGGTGATCCTCCCCGTGATTTTCAAAATTATATACGTTCCGAAAAAAGTAAACACACCTACAATCACCAGGGCTATCAAATGAAATTTGAATGTTTCAAACTTTCCATACACAAGGCCCACGTCTTTGGCAAACACGGCAGTCAATATCATGCCGGTGATGCCGCCCAGCCCATGACTTGGAAACACATCGAGTGTATCGTCCAGCGTTGTCTTCTGTTTATAATATACCGCCAGGTTGCTCACGATGGCCGCCACAAAACCAATAAAGATACTTTGGCCTAAATTGACAAACCCCGCTGCGGGCGTTATGGCCACCAGACCTACCACCGCACCAATGCAAGCACCGATGGCCGAAATTTTTCTGCCCACCAGCGCATCGAACATTACCCACGTGATCATGGCCGAAGCCGAGGCCATGTTGGTGTTGGCAAATGCAAGCACGGCCAAACCGTTGGCAGCCAAAGCCGAGCCTGCATTGAACCCAAACCATCCAAACCACAACATGCCCGTGCCCAGTATGATGAAGGGAATATTGGCCGGACGATGTTCTTTGTTTTCGCGCTTGCCGAGGATGTACGCTCCGGCCAAAGCCGCAAACCCTGCCGCCATGTGCACCACGGTGCCCCCGGCAAAATCCAATACGCCCCACTTTCGTAGAAACCCATCGGGGTGCCAGGTCCAATGAGCAAGCGGGCAATAAATCAACAATGAAAACAGGCAAATGAAAATCAAATAGGAAGTAAACTTTACGCGCTCGGCAAAACTACCGGTGATCAATGCAGGCGTAATGATGGCAAACTTCAATTGAAATAAAGCGAACAACAGAAATGGAAACGTAGGGGCAAATGCCGGGTGTGGATTGAGGCCCACGTTGTTAAAAGCAAAATACGTTGCAGGGTTTCCGATAAATCCTCCAAGGCTGTCGCCAAAGGCAAGACTGAACCCCACGAGGTACCACAGTAGGCTTATCACACCCAAGGCAATGAAACTTTGCAGCATGGTGGAGATCACATTTTTGAAACTGACCATGCCACCATAAAAAAATGAAAGGCCGGGAGTCATGAACAGCACAAAGGCCGTGGCCACAATCATCCAGGCTGTATCCGCTTTGTCGATGGTGTTGGCTTGATCGCTGGCGGGGTCACCGGCATTGAACAATACGAGGAGTTGCAGCGTGGCAAGTATTGCGAAAATTACTATCCAGCGGGTCTTAGGTCTGCTCATGTAGGTGAAATTTTTGTCAAATTTCTACTAAATAGGTTTAAAAAATACCTAATCCGAAAATAAATTTAGTGAAAGCGGTTTCGATAAGATCAGATTGCACCCTAAAACTTTCCAAAAGTTCAAAACTTTTGGAAAGACTTCATACTACCATAAGATCGTCCGCCAGTGGCGGATTAATAGTCCCAGTCCGCCTCCCGGAGGGCAGGATGGACTTATGCGCCCTTGGAGGATTCGCTTTGCTTTCAATTGCGTGAACAGGCTACAGCATATCTTTTTGAAATGCACCCCCATTATAAGAGTGCAGATTCTTTTCTTAATTTTAAAACTAATTCTATAAAACTTGTGAAACTCTCTTCGCTCACTACTATCTCGCCTATTGACGGACGCTATTCACAGAACACACAGCCTTTGTCGCCTTACTTTTCGGAATATGCTTTGATGCACTACCGGGTGCGCGTAGAGATAGAATATTTTATTGCGCTTACCTACACGCTTCCCGAATTATCATCCATAGCAAAGGGCAAAGAGACAGGCTTGCGAAAAATATATTTGGATTTCAATGAAGTTGATGCGGAATCCATCAAAGAAATTGAGAAGACCACCAATCACGATGTAAAAGCCGTGGAATATTTTATCAAGAATAAATTTGATGCACTCAACCTTTCCCAATACAAAGAGTTCATCCACTTCGGGCTTACTTCACAAGACATTAACAACACAGCCGTTCCGCTTTCGCTGAAAGAATTTTTGGAGCGTGAGTTTTTGCCTGCCCTACATAAATTCCTAACTGGCCTTACAACGCTCTCTGTGCAATGGAAAGATATTGCGATGCTCGCACGCACACACGGGCAACCGGCATCGCCCACGCGGTTGGGAAAAGAGATTTATGTGTTTGTGGAACGAATCCATAAACAACTTGAGCTTCTTAAAACCATTCCATACTCTGCAAAATTTGGTGGCGCCACCGGAAATTTCAATGCGCACCATGTTGCCTACCCTGAAATAAACTGGAACCACTTTGCAAACACGTTTGTCAACAATCAATTGGGTTTGTCGCGAAGCAATCCCACCACACAAATTGAACACTACGATAACCTGGCAGCGCAGTTCGATAATTTAAAACGCATCAACACCATCCTCATTGACTTTAGCCGCGATGTGTGGCAATATGTGGCCATGAATTATTTCAAACAAAAAATAAAAGAGAATGAAACAGGCAGCAGTGCCATGCCGCACAAAGTAAACCCCATTGATTTTGAAAATGCAGAAGGAAATCTGGGATTGGCCAATGCAATTTTTGAACACCTTTCGGCTAAACTTCCCATCTCACGCCTGCAACGCGACCTCACCGATTCCACCGTGCTGAGAAATATAGGAGTACCTCTCGCCCACACATTTCTCGCCTTGAAATCCTTAGAAAGGGGAATGCAAAAATTGGAACTCAATCAAGCCGCCATTGACTGTGACCTGGAAGAAAACTGGGCCGTAGTTGCCGAAGCCATCCAGTCGATCTTGCGAAAAGAAAATTATCCCAATCCGTATGAAGCATTGAAAATGCTTACGCGTAAAAATGAAAAGATCACCAAGCAAAGCATCCATGCATTTATTGATGGGTTGGATGTGAGCAAAGAATTGAAAGAAAGGCTTAAGGAAATAAGTCCTTTTAATTATGTGGGGGTGTAAGGATTTTTTTTACTCCCCCACATACAACACCCTTTTCCCGGCAAAATCATACAGCGTCAACCTTCTCAAATCATAATACGCAGTCCAAAAAGATTTGAGGGCATCGATGTAGCCGCGCTTGGCTGTATCTTTTTCGGTGAGAGCGATGTTCAGGTTGGTGATATCAATTTTGCCGATCAGGTAACGGTTTTGCGCTACGTTGTAGCGGTGCTGCGCCACTTCATCCGATTTTTTGGTGATCTCAATTTGAAGGCGCAGCATTTCAAACTGCCGCACTTGTGTTATGATCTGCTGCTCAAAGGTGATTTCGTCTTGCGCTATCACGTAATCATTCAACCGCTTGTTGGCCAACGCTGTTTGCATCAGCGCTTTTCTCCGGCCCCAATCCACAATGGGCAGGTTGAATGAAATGTTGGCCAACTGCTGCTTGGAAGTATTTTGGTACAAGTCGCTAAGGTTGGCTCCAATGTTATTTGTTCCGTATGAAGCCGTCACGCTCATTTGATAGCGTTGGCCTTTTGCTTCGGCCACCGCCTGGTTAGCTTCAGCCTTTCTCCGTTCGAAGGCGATGAAAGCGGCCCGGGTCAGCTTCGCATATTGCAATGCCTCTTGCTCGTCCACCATAAATTGAGGAATTACGTCAGGCATGATCAATTCAAAGTTTTCGCCATTTCTTAATCCAATAAATGTGCGCAATTGAAGGCTCGCTGTTTGCAAATCCAAATTTGCTTTTGCCACATCCTGGCGCGAGCGCAGCAACTGCAACTCCACCTGCAAAAGTTTATCTTCGGAAGTTGTGCCGATGTTGTAGCGGCCCTGTTCGATTTTAAAAATCGTATCATTGTTGGCAAGATTGAATTGCGCAATCTGCATGTTCACCTGAGCCTGTAACACATTGAAAAAAGATTCCACCGCATCGCGGCTTATCTGCTCCATGTTTTCGGCATACTCGCGCTTCGATTCTTCAAACCGGATCGGCTCTATTTTTTTGTCCCATTTATATTCGTTGAACGCAAACAGTGGCTGGTTTAAAAAAATGTTGAAGGGCGATCCATTCCACTGGCGCGTGTCGTCTGTGATGTTGTTGAAATAATTGTAGGTGGAGTTTACAAAGATCATTCCACCCGTCCACTGAATGGGTTGCTGCAAACCAAAGTTTACACCTGGATTAAGCTGGTTTAACGGAAGGTACCGGATGGACCCATCGGGCTGGCGCACGGGGGAAAAACTATTGTTGTACAGTGCACCTGCGTTGCCACTGCTCATGCGCAACTGTGGATTGTAATTCGTACGAAAGTAACGGTATTGCCAGTATCTGTTTTCTTTTCTTGTCTCAGCCTGTTTAAAAGCTGGCGACTGTGAAAGGGTGCGGCCAATCACATCTTCCATGTTGAATTTATTCTGCGCCTTCAAATTTGAAATCGCAACCAAGATCAGTAGAAAAGGGAACAGATTTTTATTCATATCGTAGGGAAGCTATTGGGTCTTGGCTGGCGGCTTTTCGGGCGGGTGCGATTCCAAAAATCAATCCTACTGTAGCAGCAACACCAAATGAAAGAAGTATGGATGCGAAACTCACAATGGTAGGAATGCTGGCCACGGTGGAAACAATGTAGGCCATGCTCACGCCCAATACAATTCCAATCAGGCCTCCGCTTACGCTGATCATCACGGCTTCGAACAAAAACTGTTGCACGATGTCGGTTTTTTGGGCACCTATGGAAAGACGCAAACCAATTTCTTTGATGCGCTCCAACACCGAGGCAAGCATGATGTTCATGATGCCGATACCGCCTACCAAAAGTGAAATCCCGGCTATCGCGCCAAGCACATAATTAAAAATATCATTGGTGCGCTGCTGCTGCTTTAGCAGGAGTTCGGGAATTTCAATTTCAAAATCAACCACTTCATAATGCTTTCGCGCAAGCATGCGCGTGAGAATTTCGGCTGTGGATTGCATCTTGTTTGTTTCATCCACCTGTATAACGAGGCGATCGAGTTGATGGTAATTTTTTTTGTCGAGTTCACTTTCTGCATCACTTTCGTTATTGCCATTGAAAAACACCATGCCTCGGCTGCGCATGGCTGTGAGCCTGAGTGCCTCGGCAGTGATCAAGTCGCGGTTTTCGTAACGGATCAACACGCTTTGCAAAGGTGAATACACATCCATATTAAAATCGCGGATGCCTAACTTGCTGATGCTGTTTTGCGAAACCAGCCGCTCCTTCATTACACCAATAATAGTAAGCCAATGAGGCCCCACTTTAATATTTTTGCCGAGGGGGTTTTCTGTAGGAAAGAAACGGCTCTTCAAGGCCGAGCCAATAATGCACACGGGTGAACCAATCCTCAATTGCTCTGTATTGAACATTTGCCCTTCCGAAAGTTGGAAATCATAAATCTCAAAGTAAGATGGCTCCACGCCAACCAATTTGGCCGACCGCCTTATTCCATTGCGGATGATGTTGGTGTTAAGGATAATCTCCGGGCTCACTTTGGCCAATCCGGGAATGGTGCTTTTGATGCTGTTAACATCGCGTATGGTAAGGCCCGGTGAAAATTTCTTCTTCTCTTTTTTCCCCGATGCCTGCTCATTCAACTTCTCTTCCTTTTGTTCGATGATGGGCTTGATCACAATATTATTTACGCCCACCAATTTTATTTGGTTCAGGATTTCCTGCTGGGCACCATTGCCAATGGCAAGCATGGCTATAACGGCTGCCACCCCGAAGATGATGCCCAATGCCGTAAGCAACGAGCGCACACGATTGGCAATAACGGCATCAATGGCAATATATAAGTTTGCCATTACGCGGGGCGCAAGAAATTGGGTTTTGAAGGGCACGGGATTATTTGTTTACAGGAATTGCTGAAACAATCTTTGCTTCTGTTTTTGGTGCCTCTCCTTTCTGTTTTCTTTTTCCATTCATCTCCGGAAGCAATTCTATTTTTTGATCTTCTAAGCCGGCTGGAACTGATAAATAAATCCGATCATTGGTGGTGAGGCCGGCAATGAGAACGGCATCATTGGCATTGGTCTCGCCCAAAATCACTTCCTGCTTGGTTGTATTGAGACCTGTCTTTTTAAATACGTACGTTATTGAATCCGCCTGGCTGTGAAGTGACTCCAAGGGGATTTGAAGGGCGTCTTCGATTATGCTGGCGATAATTTTGTTGCTGGTGGTCATCGATGGGCGGAGCGTGGGGTCGGTGCCTTCTATTTCAACGGACACCTCAAAGACTTTTGCATCGGAGTTCGGCCGCTGCTCGCCCACGTTGGCAACGTTGGTTACTTTACCAGAAAGTTTTTTATCCGGATAGGCATCCAAGCCCACTTCAACCGACTGACCGACTTTAACTTTTCTCACATCGACTTCATTCACATACGTTTTGGATTTCATGGTGGTGAGGTCGGGCAAGGTGGCCACGGTTGGTTCCCACATTTGAATTTGCGATCCGGCCTTAATGGGTTTTCCATCCCATCCTTTTTCATAAATCACCATGCCCGCTTCGGGTGCCATCACATTGAACGACTCCAGCACTTTGCTCATGCCCGAAAATTCAGCCTGAACTTTGCGCAACTCGGCATTCACCTCACGCATCTTTTCAATGTTCTGGTTCTTTTTGATTTTATAATTCTCTACCGCCTGTTGAAATGCCCGCTTGGCTTTATCCATATTTATTTCAGCTTGTTTGATGGTGGCCGGTGGCTCAAACTTGGATTGCTCCAGCACGATGGCCGTTTCCTCTACTGCATATTTAAGATTGATCAACTCATCGCGTGATTGACGAAGTTGAAGGGTGGTGTCCAATTGTGTTTGATTGAACTTCGAATTGGCCTTGTCTAATTCTATCTGCTTGGCAGTAAACTTATTTTGAAATTCCGACCGGTCGAGCGTGGCTACCCAATCGCCCTTTTTCACCACCGTGCCTTCATCAATAATATTTTGGATCGTCACCTGCCATATTTGAAAATTGCGCAACGATTGTGGCCCTAATATCTTTACCGAATTCTTCGCTTCCAGTTCTCCGGTTGTTTCTATCTCCACCCGAAACTGCCCCTTCTTTACGGTGGCCATAATGGATGCGGCCTCATTGCCTTTGCTGCCACTTACCACAAAATATCCAATCACTATTACGATGATGATGCCGCTGCCCAAAAGGATTTTTCGTTTCATGGTTTCAAATATTAATATATAAAGGTAGGCGAAAGCAATTAGTCACAACTATGTACTTGAAAAGGTTGCAAAGGGTTACACTACAAACGAATAAAAACATGAAAACAATATGAGCGGCAAAAGGTTGCCTTGATCTGGCTATTGGGCTGAACCTTTCTTAAGACTGAATTTGCCCAACGCTGCATCCTTCGTCAATTTTCCCGAAGAATAATCAGTAAGCACATCGGCCTTCACAGATAGCTCAAGCGATGAAGGAATACCGCACCCTGCGCACTTTGTCAACTTGATATTGAATATCAAAAATTCACCCGGCTTCAGGCTTTTCACGGTGCGGCCATATTCCAAGATATCTTCTTTGATGTCTTTTTCAAATTTTGGATACGTCTCTATTACTTTGCTATCGCGCTCAGCTTGGGTAAGCCCTTCCAAACCCAATGTAGGCATCACATACCTAAGGTTCATGTCCTCCCTTCTTCCATAAACCGTGTTGTTCATTCCATTGCTGCTATATACTTCCATGTAATAAATCACGCCATAGTCTTTCATGCGCTCATAATAAATATCTTCTTCAGTAAAGAACGTTTTAGACAAATCCTGGCGGTATAACCTGTTGAAAATGCTGGTGAGCAATTCAATGTCTGGTTGCAATTCATCATCCATCACACTGTTGATCACCTTTACCTTTCCATCGAATTGTGCGCGGGTGATCTTGCCTTGCTTAAAGGCAGTGATATCGCCCTTGCCCACTTCCAGCGACATGTAGGTTGGGTGCGATCCATTTACAAAGGCACCATACCACATGCGCTCTCCTTCACCGCGGTTGGTGAAGGATTTTTTCGTTGGCGGGAAGTTGAGTGATCAGGTCGCCATAGTTGGCCAAAAAATCTTTGCATGCCTCTATGATATTATCGGTAGTTGCCCCGCGAATGCTATCGATATTCACTTTGCGCGGTGCGGCTGCACGTGCACGACCCGTGCTGCGGATGGTTTCGTTTACAGCTTTCTGTTCGGCATCCAGCATGCGCGACAATTCTGCTTGATCACCGGGTGGGAAATTGAAAGAGTAATTATAGGCATTGCCATCCAAAATAGTAACTCCGCCTTGGCTACCGAGGTTCCAGATCATGGGACCGTTTACTTCGTATGGCAAACGAAATGTTACCCCAAACCCTTCGCGGTACTCGCCCGTTATTTCCATCGGAAAAAACGATCGCTTTTCAAATTGTTGCTTGATCAACGTGCTCAGTATATTCTCCGCTACTTCCAGGTCCCGGTCCATGCGGCCTTCGTCAATCTTGCTTTGAGCACCTGCTTGCAGTGCCACTGAAAAAATGATTGCGGTAAGCACAAAAAAACTTGTTCCCTTTTTCATAAAATTAAATTTAATAGTTGTTTACTTTTCTCACGCTGCCTTCCGGGCCCGAAATGATGGTGGCCAAAATTTGTTCAGTCTCCTGCTTAAACTGATCGGTATTTTTTTCGATGCTGCTCATGCGTGTTTGAAACAATTGAAAATCCTGTTTGCGCTGTTCTTGCAGGTATTTCGAAAAATCCACCAGCAATGCTTCCACGTAAGTCTTTTGCTCGTTGCCCGAAAGTTTGAGATAGTCTTTCATCAATTTCAGGTTCTCTTCCTGCAAGCCCGCCACAAACGTGCGCACCTGGTCTTGCGATGCCTGCGAAGTCACTTTCATGATCTCATCCAATTTAGTTGTGTTCAAAGCAAAGTTTGCCTTGATGGATTGGTCCATCTTCTTTTGATTGTCTGCCCACCCATCCGAGATCACCTCGTTGTTTTTAACCAGCGATGCGTTGATCAACTCTTGAACTTCCGTAATCGTAAGTTGCTCTTGAATCGGTTGCACAACGGGCTGCTCAATTTTCTGGTCATTGAAACTGATCCTCAACTCCCCTTTGGAGTAGGTAATATCCGGCCCGATCAACCGCGCGGCAACCAAGATCAACACAAAAGAGGCTGCGATGCCCATCCATGTTTTGAAATAGGCGGCTTGCCAGAAATGCAGTTGCCTTGAAGGTGTTTCGGTGAAGACAGGCGGGGCAATCACTTCTTTGTCGCGCACGTTCTTCAATGCGTTTCGCACCGCTGCCATAGCCCTGTATTTTTCCAGTTCAACAGGATGCTGGTTGAGGTACTCCAATACATTCGTTTCTTCTGCGGCATCCAATTCTCCATACAAGTATGAGATCAGTGTGCCTTCGTCCGGTTTATAATTCATAACCAATTGTTTCTTTTGTGATGTTCCTGTTTTCCAAAATCTTTTTTAATCCATCCAACCCATAATACATTCTGCTCTTCACCGTGTTTTCCGATATGTTCAGTGCTTCGGCAATCTCGCGGAACTTCAAACCTTCATACTCTTTCATGATCACCACTTCCCGTTGCTCTTCACTCAGTTCCATCAGGCATTGTTGCAGCAAGTCCGACAGTTCCGTTTGACGAAGTTGCTTTTCCGGATTTTCATCCCGGCTGCTGCTGGTTTCCCACCGATAGCTTTCTTCACTCTCGCCTGGCCTCAAATTATTTAATGAAACCGACCGGCTGGCTTTGCGCTTCCTCAACTCCTCGCGACAATAATTAACAGCAATTGTGTATAGCCAGGATTTGAAGCGCGAGGGTTCTTGCAGCACGGCAATATTTCGGTGCATGCTGATGAACGTTTTTTGGGACACCTCCATAGCCAGGTCGTGATCGAAAAAGAATTTATAGGCGAAATTATAAATCCTTTTGTACCACATCTGCATCAGTTTGCCCTGAGCAATCTTGTCACCATTGCGGGCCCGCGCAATGAGGGTGTCAGCATGCATCATTACAAGGTGAGGTATAGTTTCGGCCACATCCAGCAGGTTTGTGCTATAAAGATGGTGGATTGGCGGGAATAGTTTTATGGCCTCCCAATAAATTTGTGACTATCTCCGCTGATCCCTAACTTCTAAATCCTAGCTACCAACTTCTAATTATCTTTGCACCTTATGAAAAAAATCATTTCACTGCTTATACGCTTTGTGCCCCGAAAATACCTTCAACTGTTTACAGGCATTGGATTAAAAACTGTCGGGGTTTTCTATGCTGGCAGCAACGTAGAATGCCCCATCTGCGAAAAGCATTACCGTGCATTTTTGCCATACGGAAGAATCAACCCACGCCCCAATGCCCTATGCCCAAATTGCCTCAGTCTGGAAAGGCACCGGCTGATCTGGCTTTACCTCAAAGAGAAAACTAATTTCTTTTCTTCAAGATTAAATGTGCTGCACATGGCACCCGAGCCGTGCTTTATGAAACGCTTTGAAAGGCAACATGGCGAAGGCTACATCACTGCCGATATTGAATCTCCATTGGCCAAAGTAAAAATGGACATCCACCAAATCCCCTTCGGGGAAAACCATTTTGATGTAGTGCTTTGCAATCATGTGTTAGAGCATGTGGCTGACGATATCAAAGCCATGAGTGAGATACACCGTGTACTGAAACCCGGTGGCTGGGCCATTTTGCAAGTGCCGTTTTTCTCGCCTGTGCCCGATTTAACTTTTGAAGATAATTCCATCACGGATCCGCGCCAGCGAGAGAAAATTTTTGGCCAGGATGATCACGTAAGGAAATTTGGGAAGGATTATGCCAAGCGAATAGCCCGGAGTGGACTGCAACCTGAAGAAAATGATTTTGCGAAAACGCAAGAGGAAAAATTTGGGGTGGAGAAGGCGGAGATTATTTATCTGGGAAGGAAAAACAGGTGATCAGACATCAAATAATTCTTTAACAATGATTTTTATTTTGACAGCCAAATCATGGTTGGCATAACCCAGTTCGCGGAGCATCAATCTTTTAGGGATCGTAATTAATTTGTGAAGCCTCATTATGGAATCTCTGATCAGGCCCGCTCGCTTGAAAAAATGTTTCATGCTTCTGTATTGGAATATCGGTTGCCTATAGTTGCTCCGGCATTTTGCTCGAAATGAACGCAATGACAATATGCTCATGTAGCCCAATCGGTTCCGTTAAGCAAATGGCAGGGCGAACTTTGGTTGCTGAGAAATCGTCAAATGGAAAGGGCACTAAAATAATTTTGAGTTTAACCATGAAAAGGCTTTCCACTTTGGGCAGTATAAATTTCCTCTGCGGTATCTTTTAAAAAATGGAAAGAGGGACTTTGTGAAGCCGAGCGCAACCAGCTATTCTCATTTTCAAAATCATCCTCGTCAGGGACAAGCACAATTACTTTTACTATTTTATCTTTTTCTTCCATAGGCAAAACATGGAGAAGCCCGTTTTTATCTATCGTACCAGAGGTTTCAATTGCTTTTCATAGTTATTTATAAAGATAAACATTCTGATGTAAAGTAAACGGCAACCAATTTCACAAAGACACACCTTTATTTAAAATGGCGTAAAACCTTCACCGATTTAAAGTGGCACTTTTTAAATCACTTCCCCAATTTATCCAACACCTCCATCACTTCTTTCACATGCTTGCGGCTTGTTTCAAGAAGTGCTTTCTCATCTTTGTTCAAGTCCAGTTCTATCACTTTTTCAATTCCGTTTTTGCCAAGCACCACGGGCACACCTAAGTAGCAATCTTTGATGCCATACTCGCCATCCAACTGCATGCACACTGGCAACACCCTGCGCTGATCTTTTACAATAGACTCTACCATTTGCGCTGCCGCAGAACCAGGAGCATACCAGGCCGATGTTCCCATCAGCTTCACCAACTCGCCACCACCTACTTTGGTGCGCTCAATGATGGCGTCCAATTTATCTTTTGAAATCAGCTCCGTTACCGGAATGCCCGATACGGTTGTATAGCGGGGCAGTGGCACCATCGTGTCGCCATGCCCACCCAGTAATGTCGCCTGTATATCTTTCGGGGAAACATGAAGGGCTTCGGCCAAAAAGGCCCGGTAGCGTGCCGTATCCAAAATGCCAGCCATGCCCATCACCCGCATGCGGGGCAACTTTGAGGTGATGTGCGCCTGATAGGTCATTACATCCAATGGGTTTGACACCACAATGATGATGGCGTTGGGCGAGTGCTTCACCACGCTTTCGGTCACCGACTTTACAATGCCCGCGTTGGTCGTGATCAAATCATCGCGCGTCATGCCCGGCTTGCGTGGCAACCCCGAAGTGATCACCACCACTTCCGAGCCTGCGGTTTTCGCATAGTCGTTGGTAGAGCCGATCATGCGGCTATCGTATAAGTCGATAGGTGACTTCTGCCAAATATCCAACGCCTTGCCTTCGGCAAAGCCTTCGCGGATGTCCACCAATACGATTTCATTGGCAATCTCTTTGTACGCGAGCACATCGGCACACGTAGCGCCTACATTTCCGGCACCAACAACAGTTATTTTCATAAAAATTTATAGTTAAGTCTTAAGATCGGGTGCGAATTTATCAATAGGCCAATCAAAAGAAAAACTATTGAAACAAATATGATTTCTGTCAGCTAAAATAACCACAAAGCCACCAAGGCTCACGAAGTTCTCTCAACTTGAAATCAGCTGATCAAAAATGAAATAACCCTTTTTGTTTCCCCTGTCAGTTTAAAGCGGTTGTCTATCCGGTGGCTGGCAACCCAAACAATATCTTCACCCGACTCCAGCACGGTAACCGAGTCCTTTTCTCCAAGGGAAATCTTTTTATCGATCAAAAAATCACTCACTTTCTTACGATGGTCCATCCCCAAAGGAAAAAAATGGTCGCCCGGTTTCCATTTTCTCCACCTCAGTGGAAATACCAGTTTATCGTAGTCAAGTATCGCTTCGTTTGGATTGTCGGATGGTTTGATCTCATCGTGCGCCTGAACGTCCAACTTCCACGGTCCGAGGGTTACACTGGTTTGATCCATTCGGATAGTTGTTTCCTGCCATTCGCTTTCAAGGAGCGTAAGTATGAAGTATTCCCTATCTGCCACAAGTTTGTGCGAAGCCGATAAGAACTGTTTTCCCGATTGCCCATCTTTGGTTAGCAGGGCTTCTTTGCAAAGGTCGTAGCTAAAGCCAAATTCGCGCAAGCAATTCAACAATAGGGCAGGCCCATGCGCTGAATGATGAAACCCGGCTTTGTTGATCTTGATGCCCGCTCCTTCGCGTACCACAAATTCACCCCTCCAAGTATCCACGCTTTTTTTATAGAAGGCCAACTCGTCATCAATCTTATTCACGCTTTCGCGGATGGTGTGCTCAAGGGATGGATTTATCCTTTTCAGTTGAGGGATAATCTGATGACGGATAAAATTGCGCTGGTAATCATCGGTTTGGTTGCTTATGTCCTCACGCCACGTGATTTGATGATCTGCCGCATAAGTGACTATCTCATCGCGGGTCGCAAACAAAAGCGGACGGATGATGTTTGCTCGTTTTACCCGGATTCCCGTAAGGCCATCCATGCCTGCGCCCCGCGCCCAATTGATCAACATCGTTTCAATGGAATCATTAAAGTGATGCGCGGTAGCCAATTTTGAAAAGCCCTGGCCTTCCATAAGTTCCTGAAACCAGGCATAGCGAAGTTCGCGCGCAGCCATCTGAATGGAAATCTTGTTTTCCGTGGCATAGTTGTTGGTTTCAAACCGTTTAAAAAAAAACGGGGTGTTTATTTTATCGCAATGGGCCCTCACAAATCCTTCGTCCTGATCCGATTCATCGCCACGCAACTGAAAATTGCAATGGGCAACGGCTATGTTCAGATCAAGTTTACTTAGTAGGTGGAGCAGCACCATCGAATCGAGGCCGCCACTTACGGCAACCAAAACCCGATCGCTGCTTGTGAGCAACCCCTTTTCATCGATATACCGCTTTAATTTTTCAATCACCGTCCAAAGATAACTTTTCTATATTTTTGACCCGCACATGAACCGATACCTTATCCTATTTCTTGTTTTGATGATAGCCACGGGCGCCATCGCCCAGCGGAGGGTAAAGTTAAACCATGCCGATAGTTTAGTTGGGAGCATCCGCAATGGTGAGCGATTCGACCGCTTATTAGGCAATGTGATATTTGTGCAGAACAACACTACGATCTACAGCGACTCGGCCCACTTTTTTAAAAGCAAAAACCGGATCGAGGCATTCGGAAAAATCCATATCGTGGATGGTGATTCGGTGGACGTCACCTCGCAGGGGCTCACCTACGATGGCAACAAAAAAGTAGCCTATCTGCGAAAGAAAGTGGTGTTCACCAAACTTGGCCTTGCCACGCTCTACACAGATTTTTTGGATTACGACCGGCAGAAAAACGAAGCACGGTATTTCAATGGCGGAAAATTGGTTGACACTACCAACGTGCTCACCAGCAAAAAGGGATATTATGATGTGCGCACAAACCTGGCGGCTTTCAAATCGGATGTTGTGGGCGTCAATCCAGATTACACCTTAAACTCCGACACGCTGCAATACAATTCGAAAACAAAAATCATTTATTTCAAAGACAACACCACTATAAAAGACAAGGAAGGCAGCACAGCTGTTTACAAAAGTGGCTTCTATAACACCAACAAAAAACTTTCGGCCCTTAACCTGGGCGAAATCGAAACGGCCGAATATAAAATCAAGGGCAATGAATATGTGATTGACGATGTCCTTAAACTTTATAAAGCAAAGGGAAAAGTGGTGATGACTAGCAAAGAGGAAAACATGCTCATCTATGGTGACGATAGTTATTACGACAAGAAAACCGGCATCTCAAAAGTTTTTGGCAATGCATACGTGGCAAAAATTGACGATGACCTTGACACCCTGTTCATAGGAGCCGACACGCTGGTGTCCATTGAAAACAAGGATCCTAAAAAGAAGCGTATGTTGGCCTATAATCAAGTTAAGATTTACAAAAAAGATTTGCAGGGAGTAGCCGATTCGTTGGTCTATTTGGCCGTTGATTCAACCATCTATTTTTATAAGGCTCCCATCTTGTGGAGCAGCGGCAACCAAATGACTGCCGACTCCATCCGCATTCGCCTCAAGGGCAAGAAAATTGACAAACTCTTTATGGTGGCAAACTCGTTTGTTGCCTCCAAAGATTCCATGTTAAACTACAATCAGATAAAAGGCCGGAATATGGTCACCTCGTTCCAAGGCAGTGCCATCGACCAAATGTTGGTAGAAGGCAACGCAGAAAGCCTGTACTATCTGCTCGAGGAAAAAACCGAGGATTTGGACAGCCTGAAAGTGAAATTGACCATCACGATGGGAATGAACAAACTGATTTGCAGCAAAATGAAAATCCTCTTTAAGGATGGCAAGGTGAACACGGTAAACGCCTATGTAAAACCCGATGCGCGGTTCATTCCGCCCACGGAAATAAAAGCAGATGAAAAAATTCTGAAAGGATTTGTTTGGCGGGAAGATCAGCGTCCAAGCCGCGAACAAGTTGTGAGAAGGCCCGGCAACGAAACGCCAAGTAAAAAAATTGTTAAGGATCAATGATTTTTTTTAAAATAGTTGGATAAGCCATTACTTTGTCATAAATTTTCACTCGAAACCAAGTGTGTTTATGAAAGGTTGTGTAGTTGGACTTCTTTTGCTTTTGAGCCTGACCGGGTTTTCGCAGTCTTTTGACCTATTGGACAAACAGGAAAACTTTCAAGTTGGCATAAGCGAAACCTTGCGCATTCCCCTCAAAATAAGGAACACCACAGCCAAATCCCAGTTTTATATTATCCGCAAACTGCAATCAGATTTGGGGAGCACCCAAAAAGGATATTTCTGCTTCGACAAAACATGCCTTGAACAGGGAATTGAAGAGTTCTCCAAAAGGATTGAACCAGGCGAAACTTTGCAAACCCTGTATTATGTTTTGGAAAGCGGTATGCAAAGCGGGCAAAGCAGTGTACGGTTCCAGATTTTTGCCAAGGGAAATCCTACCGAAGCTGTAGATTACGCAGTTTCCATTTCAGTTCAGGAAAAAAATCAGAAGCCTGTTATTTTTCAATCGAAGGACATCACCATTGAAGACGTTTATCCAAATCCCGTGCAGGACCTCGCCTTTATGAAGTACCAGATACACAACGAATCCGTTGAAGCCAAAGTGGTGATCCATAATATTTTGGGCAGGGCCATCAATGAAATTGAATTGTCGCCCTCAGAAGACCGGGTTAAAATCCAGACCGATGAATTGGTCTCCGGCATTTATTTCTATACGCTTTACTTAGACAACAACGGGGTGCTCACCAGAAAGCTGATCATTCGGAAATAACCCGTGGCCTAGGCCGTTTTACTCCAAACTTTTCAAATTGTTAATTCATCATCCTGTATTATATTTGCAGGCTTTAATAACCCATAACTCTTGATTTTAAGCATTTTTGCATACTTCCGGCCCAAGCCATCGTCAATCTTTGGTTTCCTGATCATTCTGGCCCTTTTGAGCGCGGGTTGCAGCAAATTCAGGAAAATCGAAAAAAGCGAAGACTGGCGCGTTAAATACGAAGCCGGGCTGAATTACTATACCAACAAGGATTACTACAGGGCATCCATCCTTTTCGAGTCCATATTGCCTATTGTAAGGGGCCTGCCGGAAGGCGAAAAGGTTGAATTCTTTCTGGCCTATTGTCAATACAACGAGCGCATGTTCCTGTTGGCGTCCGATCAGTTTAAAACCTTCTACGAAACCTATGGACGAAGTTCCTATGCCGAGGAAGCAAATTTTATGTACGCTTATTCGCTATACGCATCATCGCCAGACCATAACAAAGATCAAAGCAGCAGCATACAGGCAATGAATGCCATGCAAGTTTTTCTCAACCGCTTTGCGGGCAGTCAATTTATGACCAAAGCGGTGGATGTGATTACTGTGAGTCAGGAGAAACTTGAAAAGAAAGGCTTTGAAAATGCTAAGCAATACTTGAAACTAAAAATGTACAAAGCGGCCATTGTGGCCTTCGATGATTTTAAGAAAAATTTTCCGGATTCAAAATACTTAGAGGAGTCGGCTTACCTGAAAGTGGTAGCAGAATTTGAACTCGCTAAAGTTAGTTTCACCAATAAGCAACTGGAACGCTACACCGCTACACTTGAGTACTACCAAGAGTTGGTTGATAATTTTCCCAACAGCCCGTTCCTAAAAGAAGCTCAACGTTTTTATACTGAAAGTTTGAACCAAGTGAATAAATTAAAAAACAATAAAATCTAAACTCGATATGGCCACACAACCTTCCATCATTACGCGTGACATTGAAAAAATTTCTGCCCCTACCGGAAACCTGTACGAATCGGTAGTGGTCATCTCCAAGCGCGCCAGGCAAATTGCCATTAACCTCAAAGAAGAATTGAACGGTAAGTTGGCAGAGTTTGCTACTACGGTTGACAACCTAGAAGAGGTTTTTGAAAACCGCGAACAAATTGAAATCTCCCGCTACTACGAGCGCATGCCCAAGCCTACCTCAACAGCTATAGAAGAATTTTTGGAAGGTAAACTAACCTATCGCTTGCGTTCTGCCCTCGATGCAGAGGCCGCTGCGAAGGCTGCTGAGTAAAACCCCTATGCTGGCCGGTAAAAAGATTTTGCTGGGTGTGAGCGGAAGCATTGCCGCCTACAAATCAGTTCTTTTGGTCCGGCTTCTGGTGAAAGAGGGAGCGGAAGTGAAGGTGGTGATGACCCCCGCAGCGCACGACTTCATCACGCCTTTAACCCTTGCCACCGTTTCTAAAAATCCGGTGCTCACCAACTTTGCCAAAGAGGATACTGGCGTTTGGAACAATCATGTTGACCTGGGCCTTTGGGCCGATGTATTGGTGATAGCACCAGCCAGCGCAAACACCCTGGCAAAAATGACCACTGGGATTTGCGATAACCTATTGCTTGCCGTTTATCTGTCGGCACGATGCCCCGTATTTTTTGCGCCTGCCATGGATTTGGACATGCTCCAACATCCTTCCACAAAACACAACATCCAAAAACTTATTAGTTGGGGCAACCGCCAGCTTGATCCCGGCCACGGTGAATTGGCAAGTGGTTTAATTGGCCCGGGCCGCATGGCCGAGCCGGAGGAGATTGTGCTTCGATTGAAAAATCAATTTACTGCACATGCGCTACTTACCGGAAAAAGGGCAATGGTAACGGCAGGCCCTACGCACGAAGCATTGGACCCAGTGAGATTTATTGGAAACAATTCCAGTGGGAAAATGGGATACGCCATAGCCGAAGAGCTCGCCAATAAAGGTGCGGAAGTTGTGCTGATCAGCGGGCCTACCCACCTAACTGCCACGCATGCGAATATCAAATTGATACGCGTTACCTCGGCAGAAGAAATGTACCAGGCTTGTATTTCAAATTTTGATGTGTGCGATATCGCTGTGCTTTCGGCTGCAGTGGCCGATTATAAACCAGCTGCACGGGCCGATCAGAAAATCAAGAAATCGGGAGCGACTATAAACCTGGAGTTGGTGAAAACGCGCGACATCGCTGAGGAATTGGGCAAACTAAAGAAAAAGCAATTCGTGGTGGGCTTTGCGCTGGAAACAGAAAACGAAAAAACAAATGCGCAGAAAAAGATAGCTGCGAAAAATTTCGATCTGATTGTTTTAAACTCACTGAACGATGCAGGTGCTGGCTTTGGCCACGACACCAACAAAATCACCCTTATTGATAAAAAAAACCAAGCCACGGAATTTATTTTGAAATCGAAGAAAGAAGTAGCTGCCGACATCGTTAATGCTATACTTTTACACACACATGCGTAAGTCATTTATCCTAATTACTTTTTTATTCTCAGGTTTAGCAGCAGCAGGCCAGGAACTGAATTTTAAGGTTTCCATAAATGCAGAGAAAATACAAACCAGTGATCAAGCACTGTTTAAGGATATGGAAAGAGCGATGACCATTTTTTTGAACACGCGCAAGTGGACTTCTGACTCCTATGGCAACCAAGAGAAAATCAATTGCAATCTTTTCCTCAACATCACCAGGATGCCGTCCATCGGCAACTTTGAGGCCAACGCGCGGATAACTGCGGCCAGGCCTATTTATAATAGCAATTATCAAACGGTGCTGCTGGATTTTGCCGATCGTGAATGGGAATTTGAATATGTGGAATCGTTGCCCTTGGATTACAACGACAACGGCTACACCACCAACCTTACTTCCATACTGGCCTTTTACGCTTACATTATTTTAAGTTTTGATTACGATTCGTTCAGCGAAATGGGGGGCAACCCGTATGTTCAAAAAGCGCTGGTGGTGGTGAACAACGCACAATCGTCAAACCGCGCAGGATGGGATGCATTGGCCAGCAGCCGAAACCGATATGCGTTGGTTGAAAACCTGAACAACCCCCAGATGGTTGACCTCCGGAAAAACATTTATAGATATCACCGCCTTGCCTTGGATTCGTTCGACAAGACACCCGATCAAAGCCGGGAGGTTGTGCTGGACGTGTTAAAAAATGTAAAGAAAGTGTGGACAATCTATCCCAATTCAATTTTTGTCATTTCCTTTTTCGATACGAAGGCCACCGAACTGGTGAACATATTTTCTGACGGGAGTTTGCCAATACGAAGAGAGGCTTACGACATATTGATTTCCATCGACCCCAAACGGAACATTTATCAAAAAATCATCTCCAACTAAGCAATTTTCTGCGCTTAGTTCTTAATTTACAATTCCATTTTATTCACCGATGCTCACCCATCTTATCATAAAGAACTATGCCCTGATCAAACACCTGGAGTTGTCGCCATCGCCCAAGCTCAATGTGATCACAGGCGAAACCGGTGCGGGCAAATCCATTATGTTGGGGGCCATCGGCCTTTTGCTGGGAAACCGTGCCGACACGAAAACCCTGTGGGATGAAAATGAAAAATGTGTTACGGAAGGAACGTTTGATCTCTCCGCTTACAAGCTCAAGGAATTATTTGAATCCGAAGACTTGGACTATCAAAGTCAAACTACCATCAGGAGGGAAATAAACCCCAATGGTAAAAGCCGCGCCTTTGTAAACGACACACCCGTTACGCTTGAAGTCATGCGAAAAATAGGGAGCAGGCTGATGGACATCCACTCGCAACATGAAACACTGGAGCTGGGCAACAAATCTTTTCAACTTGAATTAGTGGATTCCTTTGCCGCCAATTTCAAACTGAAAGAACAATACACTGTGATATGGAAAAAATTTGTGCACGCAAAAGAAGCACACAACGTTTTGCTGATCGAGTCCGAAACCCTAAAAAAGGAATCTGATTTTATTTTATTTCAATTGGATGAATTGACAAAAGCAGACTTGCACGAAGGCGAGCTTGAGCAATTGGAATCATCGCTGAAACTAATGGAACATGCCGAGGAGATCAAATCTAATTTCAATTCCATCCTAGAGCAATTGGGGCGATCAGAAAATTCGGTCAGTTCATCGCTTGGTTCAATACGCACCCAACTGCAATCAGTGGCTTCCTTTTCAGAAGAATACGAACAACTGCTACAACGCTTTGAAAGTGCCCGCATAGAACTGAACGACATACTTTACGAATTGGAGCAAGCCGAAGAAAAAATTGAATTCGATCCACTCAACACAGAAAAAACCAAAGACCGGTTGAGTGCTATGTATCAACTTTTGCAAAAGCACAGGTTGAAAGAAGTTTCTCAGCTTATCGCATTAAAAGTTTCCCTTCAGGAAAAAGCCGACAAATTCCTGAACCTTGATCAAGCAGTCAGTCAATCAGAGGAAGCAGTAAGGCAGTTGCAGGCAGAACTAAACCAGTCCGCAGAGGCATGGAGCAAATCCAGGCAAAAAGCAGTTGGCCCGCTTTCGAAACACCTTACATCATTATTGAAAGAATTGGGCATGCCCGATACACAACTTTCTATTGACCAATCGGTGGTTGCACCGGGACCGCGCGGCACCGACAGCATGGAGATACTTTTTTCTGCCAACAAAGGAATCCTACCGCGGCCATTGGCGCAGGTGGCTTCGGGTGGGGAATTTTCGCGGCTCATGTTCAGCATAAAATATGTGATGGCCGAAAAAGCTGCTTTGCCCACCTTGATATTGGACGAAATTGACAGTGGCGTTTCAGGCGAGATTGCCATACGCTTGGGCGACCGCATGAGGGAAATGGCGCAACGCCACCAAGTGATTTCCATCAGCCACCTTCCACAGATAGCATCAAAAGCAGATGCTCATTTTTTTGTGTTCAAAGATAACTCGGCTTCCCGCACAATCACGTCCATTAAAAAACTGAACCAACCAGAGCGTGTAGCCGAAATTGCACAAATGATTGGAGGAGCCAAGCCTTCGGCAAAGGCCGTGGAAAATGCACGCGAAATGCTGCAACTACAGGGGCAGTAGAAATGCTCCTTTTTGGGGACGACCTTTCAGGTAGTTGAATGATAGCGTATCGTCCCCGAAGCGTGAGACGATACTTGGCGAAAAAAAATAAAACGCAGAGTGTGCCGAGATTCGCAAAGAACTTTAAAGGTAAGTTTGGTTATGGTTTCAAACTCTGCGTAACTCAGTGTTCTCTGCGTTTACACGAAAATGATCCGCCCTACTTCCTCACCGTCTTCAAATGATTTCCCACCATATTGTTTATTGCGGTGCGTATCAATTCTGGATGGGACCATGGAACAAAATGATCCATCCCATCCACCATCACCAACGAAACGGGCGCGTTAACAATTTTCTCTTTTGCAAAAAGGGCATTTTCAAAAGGCACCAGCGAGTCCTTTTTGCCTTGTATCACAATGGTTGGAGCCAGCACTTGTGGCCATAGCGGAAGCATGTTTTCCAGTTCGGGTTTAAGTTGATAAATCTCATCGTTGGAAGCCCGGAAGGAGCGGGGCAAAATCCAACGCAGGAATGGTGTGGCCAGCGGAGCGCGAAACCATTCGTGAGGTTCTAATTCCGGGTTGATGGACGGAGCAACCATGATCAACCCATCCACCAATTTCGGAAAATCCATCGCAACCCTAGCAATCAACGGACCTCCAATGGAATGACCCACCAAAAAAACGGGCCTGTTGTTTTTGTGCCTATCAATAATGGATTTTAAAAACGCTGCCTGCTTTTGCAAGGACGGTTCGGCATTGCCAAAATTGGCGTTGCCAAACCCCGGTCTGTCAACTGAAATAAGTTGAGCTTGTTCCAGCAACAAACTATCGCCAAGAAAATCAATGAACGCACTCAACGAGCCTGGTGAGCCATGAACGAAAACAACCAAGGGCTTGTGATCATCGCCAACGATCACATAATTAACAGACCGAAAGCCCTCTTTGAAATGGATGATTTTACCTTTTTGTTTCTTGCTTGCAAAGAAGGAATCAATCTCGGAGTTGCTCATCCGGAATTGAAGGCACGAGTGCATGGAGATAGTTATGGCAGCCAAGGTAAGCCCAACTAAAAGCCATTTTTTTATTTTCCCACGGATCGCCATCACTCGATGCGAAGTATTTTTTTGTATTCCGTTTGGTTGCGCATCAGATCAATGGCTTTTTTAACTTCCAAGTCGTTTTTGAAACGCACTTCGGCCACTCCTTTCTCAAAATAATAGCGCGACACAATTTCTTCTTCCAAAAGTGGTTTTATCTGGTCTTTGAAATTTATCAAATCATTTTTTCGGGTGTCGGCCAAGCGGGCCGTTATCAAATCCAATTGTGGTTTCATGTCCGTATAGAATCGTTCTTTTTTTGCCAAGGCCACCAACTCACTCAGTTGTTCCTCCAAAGGCGATTCATAAAAAACAGGCTTGCTTTTTATCTGTGATACAAACTCCTGGTAGTCCTGGTCGGTGATTGTAAAACTCTTTGCATCGGCTATGGACGGATGTGCGTGGGCATAGTGTGTGGCCATATCAAAGATCAAACCTTCGCGAAAAAGTACTTGCGTGATCGTAGCGGGTTGGGCCGATTCAATTTTTATGTCTGGGTCTATGCCACCGCCATCAAATACTTTTCTGCCACGCGTTGTTGTAAATTCTTTTTTCACCGAGTCGGGTATGGAGCCCACGCTCCCATCTTCTCTGCGGTGCGTGTAGTCCAACACCTGAATGCAGCGGCCGGTGGGCGTGTAGTATTTTGCGGTGGTTATTTTCACCTGCGAATTATACGACAACGGCCTTGGCACTTGCACCAATCCCTTGCCATACGATTTTTCGCCAAGCACCACAGCCCTGTCGTAATCTTGCAATGTGCCCGCCACAATTTCGGAAGCTGAGGCACTTCCACGATTGATGATAACCGTAACGGGTATATCCAAATCAACAGGGCTGTTCAATGTTTCGTATGTGATATTGTGCTCCGTTACTTTTCCTTTTGTGTCCACCACCTTTTTTCCTTTCGGGATAAAGATGTTGCAGATGTTCACGGCTTCGTGCAAAAGGCCTCCGGGGTTTCCGCGCAGATCGAGGATGATAAATTTTGCTCCCTTCTCTTTCAAGGATACCACCGCATTTTTCACTTCTTTGCCTGCGTCCGCTGTAAACTCTGTAAGCTGAACGTACCCAATATCATTGGCGATCAATCCAAAATAAGGCACGTTGCTGATCTTTATTTTTTCGCGTTTAAATTCAATATTGATCGGATCGGTATGGCCTATTCGTTTCACCGTGAGTTTTACGGGCGTGCCCACCTGGCCTCTCATCAACTGATTGGCTTCCTCCACAGTAAGCTTGGAAAGTTCCACGCCATCCATCTTCAACACTTCGTCTCCAATCTTAAGTCCGTTTTTAAAGGCCGGATATCCTTCATACACCATGGTGATCACCGTGCGTTTGCCAAAGGTGCGGGTAACTGCGCCAATGCCTCCATACTGTCCCGTGTTTTGTGTTCGGAAATCTTCTACCTGATCTTCGGAGATGAAATTGGTGTAAGGGTCGAGCGATCCCAACATGGCATCGATGCCTGTGCGAATGGTTTTGTTGGGATTGATTTCATCCACATACAGTGCATTTACTTCTTTAAAAATGGACGCAAAAATTTCAAGGTTTTTGGCAATTTCAAAGTATCGGTCGGCAGGAGGTGTAAACGATATTGAAATCAATGCTCCTGCAATTACCACGATCCCAATCAACATCTTCTTCATAACACAATCTGATAACATTAAAAATCAATAACATGTTAAAGATACGCATACCAAATTAATTGGTTGGGAAGTGCATGCGTTTATTTTCCAACTAGCCCATGACCTACAGGTCGTGGCAATTACTAACCTAGGCCAAACGTCATAGAACTATAAAATTGATCAACCACTTACCTCCACGCTTTTCTTAAAAACCGCAACCAGTTTTCGCTTGTTACATTTTTAATGTCCTGCTGTGTGTATCCGCGTTGCGATAGGAGGGTAGGGATTTTTTTCAGATCGGCAATCGTTTCGATATCGTAAGGACTTTGTTCTTTTCCGAAAGCCCCGTCAAGGTCTGATCCTATGCCAATGTGGTTTGCATTTCCCGCCAATTGACAAATATGATCCATGTGGTCGATCACTTTTTCAAGATTGCAATTCATTTCCTTGGGAGTTGATTTTCCCCTTGTCCAGTTGGGCACCAGCATCCACGCATCCAACACTCCGCCAATCACCGCGCCCCGCTCTATCAATGCGCGTATCATGTCGTCATTCAATTGCCTGTTGTGATCAACCAATGCGCGGCAGTTGTGATGGCTCGCCCACACCGCTCCGTTGAAGTTATCAAGAGCTTCCCAAAAACTTTCATCGCAAAGATGGGTGGCATCCAAAATTATACCGAGCCGCTCCATCTCTTTCAATAAATCTTTTCCGCCAGGGCCTAGCCCACCCGATGCATTCGTTCCCTGCGCATAGCGGCCCGGCCCATAATGTGCCGGCCCCAACGCACGCAAACCATATCGATGTGCTTTCTCTAAGTGTGCGATGGTTACAATTGAATCCGCTCCTTCAAGGCTCAGGATATATCCGATCGCTTTGTTGAAGGTTGTGCTTGTGCTCCACGTATCCAAATGTTTCTCCAATGCATCGAGGTTGGTGATCGCAGTCAACTCTCCGGCCAATTCCATTTCTTCATACCAGGCACGCTGCGCCTGAGTTTGCGCCCACGCTTGCTCAGGAGAATTCCATCCAGCCAACGGATTGTCCGGTGCAACATAGCGTGCAATCTGAGTTGCAACAACGAGTCCAATATTTCCTTTTCGCAGTTCTTCAAAATTCACCACTCCTTTGCCACGGTCGAGCTTGTCTGTCATTTCATTTTCGCGCTGGCGTATTTCGGAAATGGGCCTGCGCAAATCGCGGTTCCACTCCATCGCGTTCATGCTTAAATCAAGATGTGCGTCAACAATCAAATTCATGTTATATTGGGGATTGGGGATTAGGCATTGGGCATTAGGGATTGGGAATTAGGCATTAGGGATTTGGGTTTATTTTTCGAGATTAGATTTTAAAGTGGCGAGGCTTATCTCCAAATCTTTGCCCAACAAGTTGCCCATGAACGGGTTCATCAAATTCATCGGGTATCTACTTTTTCCATACATGCCCCAGATTACTTTTGTTTGGTTTTCAGAAATTGATTCTGTCCTAAAAGGTGTTTTAGCTATTCCCGCAAAGGGCTTTTCAAACCGCACTTCTACCTCTATGGTTTCGCCTTCCTCAATACTCATAATTTCTTGCTCCCCTTTTCCCGCGTTTTTGTTTTCACTTTCCCACGCATACACAAAGCCAACGGTTCCGTCTGTCCCTTTGAAAATCTTTTTCATAGATGGGTCTTGCATTACCCACTTACTGAAGTGATCCTGGTTTTTAAGAAATTTTACGTAATTGAATACGTGCTGCTTTGGCTTGTTGATGGTGATGTAACGCAGAATAGTATATTCCTTTTTTATGAATAAGGCTATAATTAAAAGCAACGCAATCAGCGAAGCGATTACAATAAGAATTAGGAGCAAGATTTGCATTGCTATTTTTTTTAGTTATTGAAGTGGTGGTGGGATAATTTTAAATTTCAATTTATTTGGACAATGCCATATCTTTAATTGTCAATATAGGTAATGGTTAAGGTTCAGTGCTGATATTTATTCAAATAGTCAATTTGCGTTTTCTCGCCACAATTGTCCAACTTCCGGTTATCCTGTTTCCTTCCACAACCGAAACTGTTTCGTGCAATGCCACCGTGGGACAAATATGAAACGGTACTCCATACAGCACATCGCCCACTTTGTAAGGATTATTTTTTTCGACCCTTAAGATAAGGTGCTCTTCGCTATGGCCCACAGGGTTAAGTTCGGGGGCATTTAAAAAGTATATGCGGTTGTCAAGTGGATTTTCGGAGGCAACGGCTTTGTGGCCTAGGTCAATGCAAATTGTTTCAGAGTCAGGCTTTGAGATAATGCGTGTGACTAGCACGGCCGCAAACACAAAAGGTTGTTCGCTAAATTTTTTATGGTACCCGAAATCCCAAAAGATAAATGTGCCTGGACTGCATTCGGCATTTTTCCTTTTGGCATGAATAGTAAGCGTGGTGTTTCCACCGGTTACAATAGAAAGTGTTTTTCCCGATTGTTTATGGATTTCATTTTGCAACATCTCCACACGTGCAAAACCCTCATCGCATCCCGCTGTGCGAAGGGGTAAATCCGGTTGGTTGTGATGACCATCATAGGCATGAAGGCCCACGGTATCAATGCCTTTTAAGTTTTCGCAATAGTGAAAAAGTGAAACTGCTTTTTCAGGTACAATGCC
>JANOQB010000048.1:0-5395 GCA_031422215.1 Cytophagales bacterium
CACTACTTTCCCCTAACCACCTCCACCCAATGCTTCGCCTTTACACCCGTAAAATGTTCTATCTGGTGGCGGCAGCTAAAGCCGTTGGCAACTAAGGTGGTGCCGGGTTTCATTGATTTTGCTGCGGGGAAGAGAATGGTATCTCCGATTTTTTTTGAGATGTCGTAATGCTCTTTTTCGTAGCCGAACGAGCCGGCCATGCCGCAACAGCCGGATGGGATTTCATTTACAGTTTGATTGGTGCTGCCCAGTAACGATTTCATTCCGCTTGTTCCGAAGAGTGCCTTCTGGTGGCAATGGCCGTGGATAAGGACATCGCCAGCTATGGATCCGAATTTTTGGCTGATGTTTCCGGCTTTCATTTCCCTTTCGAGAAAGATATCTATCATCATTACGTTTTTGCTTAGTTGTGCCGCAACCGAAACGTCATCAATCAAATCGGGCAGGTCATCGTTCAAAGCCGAAGCACAGCTGGGTTCGCACACTACGATGGTCAATCCTTGGTCTAAATATTTTTTCAAACCCTCAATTGTTTTTGCTACTTCCTTTTTGGCATCGCGCAAGAAGCCATGCGAAATTTTTGGACGCTGGCAACAGCCCACGTTGGCGAGGATTACTTCATAGCCGCAAGAGTTTAGCAACTGCAGTGCTGAGATACCAATGTTTGGTTCATGGAAGTTAAGGTACGTGTCGGCAAAGAGAACAACTTTCTTGGCGGGGTTTTTAAATTCGTTGTTTCCCTTTTTCTCAAACCATTTGTAAAAAGGCTCACTGGCATATTCGGGCAAGACCCTGCGCTTATCAAACCCAGAAAGTTTTTGCAAGGCATATCGAAACAAACTTGTTTGCTGAACGAAATTTACCAAGCCCGCCATTGCCCCTGATAATCGCGAAGCCATGTGGGAGGAGTCCCTTATTAATCGATCGCGCAAGGTGGTGCCATGTTGATCGTAGTAGAGTTGGGCCGCATCGCTTTTCATCTTGGCCATGTCAACATTGCTGGGGCATTCGGACTTGCAGGCTTTGCACGAGAGGCAAAGATCCATTACCTCATGCAGCCGCTTGCTCGAAAGCCCATCTTTATCGAGTTGGCCTGACATCGCCATGCGCAAGGCATTGGCCCTGCCCCTCGTGGAGTGCTCTTCATCGCGGGTAGCTTTGAAACTGGGGCACATGGTGCCGCCCAACATTTTGCGGCACTCGCCCACGCCCGTACACATGTGTACTGATTCTCCAAAACTGTTTTCGGCACGATAGTGAAATTCTGTTTTTACAGGTTGGTCTTTGTACTCTGTTCCGTAGCGAAGGTTGTGCTCGATAGTTTGTGCGTCCACAATTTTTCCTGGGTTCATCAAATTTTCAGGGTCGAATACTTTTTTGATTCCCTTGAACGCTTGATACAATTGAGAACCAAAGAATTTTTCGTTGTAGGCGCTTCGCACCAACCCATCGCCATGCTCACCGCTCCACGAGCCGCCATACTTCACAACCAAATCAAATGTTTCGTCTGTTATTTTTTTGAGTTTCTCGATTTCATCTTCCTTTCTCAAATCCAGCAACGGCTGCACATGAATTACGCCAACACTGGCATGGGCATATAAAGAAACTTCCGTGTTGTACTTTTTTAGGATTTGAAGAACTTGCTCAATGTATTCAGGCAATACTTCGGTGGGGATGGCCGAATCCTCAATAAAACTCAGTGCTTTCTTCTCGCCTTTTATCCCCAGCATGAGGCCCAAGCCTTTCTTGCGCACTTCCCATACATCGTTGTAATCCTTGCCAGTGGGAAAGAGCGGATAAGCGTATCCCAACTTTTGCTCTTTTAATAATTGTATCATTTGCTGTGGCCGCTCCATCACCGACTCCAACGTGTCGCCATAAAACTCCACAATCAAAATGGCCGCAGGGTCGCCATCAATAAAATGACAAAGTTGTTTGGTATATAGATTTTCATAGCCCAGGCTCAGCACGGTGCGGTCAATGATTTCTATAGCCGATGGTTTGAAAGGCAACATAGGTTGCACTGCACGAATAGATTCCAATATTTCGGCAAAATGAACAACCACTACCGATTTGAATTTCGGAAGTGGTTCGAGGTTGAGCTTCAGTTCGAGCGATACTGCGAGTGTGCCTTCGCTGCCGCAAACCAATTTGGCCAAATTCCATTTGTCGGTATAAACAAATTCATCGAGGTTATAGCCACCCACCCTGCGCATTACTTTAGGGAAGCGCAGTTTTATTTCTTCTTTGTTCTGTTGGATGGTTTCTAAAACATGTTTGTAGATTTCCCCTTCGTGGTTGTTTTGCTTTGCTTTCGTTTCAAAATCTTGTTGGGATAATTCGCTCAGCAACATTTCGGTTCCATCGGCCAGCAACACTTTTGCTTCGAGCACGTGGTCAACTGTTTTGCCATACAAAATACTTTTGGTGCCAGAAGAATTATTGCCCACCATGCCGCCCACATTCGCCCTGCTGGAAGTGGCGGGATCGGGCGCGAAGTGAAGTTTGTATTGCGCCAACGCTTCATTGAGTTCATCGCGCACCAAACCCGGTTGCACACGCACCCATCTTTCCTTTTCATTGAACTCGATAATCTTGTTCATGTACTTTGAGAAATCAATGACCATCGCCTCCCCTACTGTTTGTCCTGCCAAACTGGTGCCGCCACCGCGTGGAAGGATTTTTAATTTATTCGACCGCGCAATCGCCACGGCTTTCTTTACGTCTGCTTCATCCAAGGGAAGCACGATGGCCAACGGTTTGATCTGATAGAAGCTCGCATCGGTAGAATACATGCCGAGGGAGTATTCATCGGAGAGCACATCGCCTTTGATGGTTTGCTTTAACTCTTCAAGAAAAGAATGTTTTGTCTGAGGTTCATGTACTTCCATTGCGTATAAAAATTTCGTTAAGAAAAGTAGCAAAAATACGGTGAGGTAGAAACAAGAATTATAGGAGTGCCTTGGTGGAGGTGTGGATGGTTGGCCGCGATGCTATAATTTTTTTTCCTCAACAAACTTGCCGATTGTGCTAAACGTATAACCTTGTCTTTTCATCCAATCAATCAAGGCGCGAAACCGATCAGTCATTTTGGAACCGGAATTTTTGGAAACGAATTTTGGAAAATTATATTCTTTTTTGGTCAGGTCAGTGAATTCCCACGGATGAAAATAAATATTCACATAACCATCATGATTGATCGTGCGCGCACAGGCCACTTGGTATGCCCACAATGGCAGGTTATGAAACGACAACCAAAATAATGGAAACCGAATGATGGGCGTAGCGGAGGCGGGCACTTCAAAAATCCCGTTGGCCTTGAAAAGCGTTCGTGGCTTGAAGAAATTATTATATCGACCAGGCAAATAAATTGGGTTCAACGATGAATTGTATTCATAGCCAGCCTCTTGGATGGCCTTACTTTCAATAGGCATCATCCGTGGCATCCTAAAACCCTTCACGGTATGGCCAGATATTCTTTCGATCTCCAATTTCGATTGGGCCAAATGCTCAGGTTTAAATCCGGAATGGTAATAACCATGTGAGCCCAGTTCATGACCTTCCTTTATGATGCGGCCAATTAGTTCAGTTGAATTGCTTGCAAAAAAAACCGTTGAGAAAAATGTAGTATTGATTTTATTCTCAAGAAGGATATCCAAAATGATTTTAGTGCCTTCCGATGAAACGCGGATCTGCTCATCGAACGGAAGCGATTTGCCATACTCTATAGGCATATCAAATTCTTCAATATCGAATGAAAGCAAAACCTGTTTCATCATGAAGGCTCTACCTGTTTTGTGCTGCTTGGCCGCTTATCGTAATTTGTATCCCTTATAAAGTAAAGCGGTCGCTGCTTCGATTGAATGACCAATTTGCTGATGTACAATCCAATAATGCCAATCATAAGCAATTGCAAACTTCCAAAGAAAATAACTGAGATCATCAGGGATGTCCAACCGGAAACCGTTTTGCCCATAAAATAACTTACCACCGCATAAGGCACCAATACTATCGAAATCAAAAAGAGCATCAGTCCCAAATAAGCGATCAGTTGCAACGGCTTAACGCTAAAGGAGGTGATGGCCCGAAAGCCAAAACCAAGCATCGCGCTAAAGCTATATTTACTCCTACCTGCATGCCGCTCCTCCTGATCATAGTCCACAGCCGTCTGCCGAAAACCTGCCCATTTTATGAGGCCGCGAATAAACTGCTCACTCTCATTCAAATGCGAAAATGCAGTCAGCACATTGCGATTCATCAACCTGAAATCGGCCGTACCGCTTTCAAGCCCCAGGTCTGATATTCTATCCAATAGGGAATAAAACAAAAGAGATGTTTTTCTTTTTATCCAAGGAAGTTTGGTACTCTCGTTTCTTCGCGTGTAAACCACATCGTAACCCTCCTCCCATTTCGAGATCAATTTTTTTACCACCTCGGGGGGATGTTGAAGATCGCAATCCATGGTGATTACACAATCACCATTGGCCAGATCAAGCCCCGCCTTCAGGGCATATTGATGACCAAAATTTTTTGAAAGTTCTATGAAGTAAATACTCGAATTGGGTTGGGCAAGCTGTTTGATTATTTTTAAGGAATCATCCGTGCTTCCATCGTCCACAAAAATAAATTCAAACAAGTATTTCTCATTCAAAACGGTTGCGGTCAATTCCTTGTGCAATAAAGCAATATTGGCCTCTTCATTGTAAACAGGTATTACAAAAGAAATCTTTTTCACTTTTTGATTCATTGCGCTATTGGATTTATTCCTTGCCCTGCGTTGAGACTATAAATTTTAAAATACTGAGATTCGTGCACGATCGGATAATAAGAATATATAGTCTGTGTTAAAGACGTAAAATATAGATCTCTCCACGCCTTTCTTAAAATCACTTTATAGGTAAAGATATTTTTGTCCTAAATTCGACAATCACTTATTCACAACCAATTTTAATTTCGGATAATGAGTGTTGGTTCAGATTATTGAAGTCGCCTCTCGATGATGATGTGAGAATTACGACTGTGCACTTTCAGGACTTGCTTCCTGAATGGAAACCTTATGCTCGTTCACAAATTTCACCATGTCGCTGGTGGCCATGCTCAACTCCTCCGAGCTAGCAACCAACTGGTTGGCCACAGAGCGGAATTCCTCAACTTTGACTAAATCCTTTTGTAGGAGGCTTGCAAGCCCCAGTATAGTGGTCAATGGCCCACGCACTTTGTGCGAAGTGCTAAAGGCAATGGTTTCAAGAACGTGAATTGTTTTCTCGCGGGTTTTCTCATTCACTTTTCTTTCAGTCATAGGAAGGGCGAGCTTTAGAAAATAACGTATTTCTTCATCCTTTTCTTTCAAGGGAATGATCACCATCTAAAAAAAAATTGTTGCTTCAAAGCAAGT
>JANOQB010000049.1:0-4074 GCA_031422215.1 Cytophagales bacterium
GGCAGTTAACATTGTTATACCACCATAAATCAACTGTCTATGAAACTAATAATCAGTCTTTTTCTTGTTACCCTAATGAATCCACAATCCATTTACGATTTCAAAATCAATTCCCTTGATGGCAAGTCCATTGATTTCACGGCCTACAAGGGCAAGACTTTGTTGATTGTAAACACCGCTTCCGAGTGTGGCTACACCCCACAGTATGCCGACTTACAAAAGCTGCATGAAACTTTTGGCAACAAGATTATCATCCTTGGTTTTCCAGCCAATAATTTTGGCGGACAAGAGCCTGGCACCAATACCGAGATTGCATCTTTCTGCAAGAAAAACTATGGAGTCACTTTTCAGATGTTTGAAAAAATTTCGGTGAAAGGAAATGATCAGCACCCGTTGTATGCTTGGCTAAAAGAAAAGACTGGGCAAGAACCTGGCTGGAATTTTAGCAAGTATTTAGTGAAGCCTGATGGCACCGTTAAATTTTTTAGCTCTTCCGTGAAACCCATGGACAAACAAATTACAGCTGAGCTTTAGCGGGATTAGTCGTCTGGCCGCCAGCCCTTGCCGCAGACGGGCTTGGAGCGTTCTTGACAACTACACAATCTTGAATTTTGAATCTTAAATCGAACCGGCTCTTTTTAATCATAACCCTTCTAATCGCTATGGGCATTGCATCATTTTTAGCCAACAAGTTGGCAGCCAATAAAAAAACTTCGGGTCCGATAGCCAATTCCATTTACGATTTTAAAATCAGCAGCCTTGAAGGAAAGGAAATTGATTTCTCGAAATATAAAGGGAAGAAACTTTTGATCGTAAACACTGCCTCGAAGTGTGGCAAAACCCCACAGTATGCAGGCTTGGAAAAATTGCATGAGCAGTTTGGCGATAAAATAACTGTGTTGGGATTTCCCGCCAATAATTTCCTTTGGCAGGAGCCGGGTTCCAGCGAAGAGATTGCCGCTTTTTGTGAAAAGAATTTTGGAGTTAAGTTTCAGATGTTTGAAAAGATTTCCGTGAAAGGTGGCGACCAACACCCCTTGTATCAATGGTTGGAAGCAAAAACCGGAAAACATCCCGACTGGAATTTTAGCAAATATCTTGTGAATGAAGACGGCACTAACGTCACTTTTTTTAATTCCAACACACAACCTTTGGACGAATCCATTATCTCCATCATTCAATAATTTTTTATTTATCCTTTAAGAAGCCTTTTATTGGCGGTCAACTGCTGATTTATCAGTTACAATTTTCGCCATCGCATATTAAACAATGTCTTTGTTTCGTTGTCTAATGACCATTAATTAAACTAAATTTAAATTTTATGAAAAAAATTGCAGGATTTTTATTGTTGTCTGTTTTTTGGCTGGCATGTAGTAATGTTGATCAAACGGCAAGACTTAATGTAAGGCTTACGGACGCTCCGGGCGATTATGAAGAAGTGAATATCGATATTCAAAGTGTTGAAATTCATAGTAGTGGGGGAAATCAAAATTCTGGTTGGGTCAGCCTGGATGTAGAGAGCGGTACTTATAATATTCTTGAATTAACAAATGGTTTAGATACCCTTTTAGCCACTGCAGAGCTACCGGCAGGAAAGATTTCACAGATCCGCCTGGTTCTTGGAAATAATAATTCCGTAAAAATCAATGGAGTAATTAATTCATTAAGCACACCTTCTGCTCAGCAATCAGGGCTTAAACTGAATCTCAATGCTGAATTGACAGAAGGCATTACCTACAACATTACACTTGATTTTGATGCTGCACGTTCTATTGTAAAGAAAGGTAATGGCTCGTACAGTTTAAAACCGGTGATACGCGCCTTGGAAGCAGCAACCAGCGGGGCAATTAAAGGAACTGTTATACCTCTGGATGCTACGCCCGCAGTGTTTGCAATTGCCGGCACAGACACCATTGCAACCGCATACACCGATGAAGCTGGTAAATTTATTTTGCGGTCAATCCCAGCCGGAACATACAAGGTCAGTTTTGTTCCCAAAACCGGATATACCCCATTGCTAAAGGAAAATGTGAGCGTTACACTGGGCAGTGTTAATGACTTAGGTACGCTGACTATTCAGCAATAGTGCCATGCTACTGGTAAAAAAAGCGGAGCATGATTTCTCCGCTTTTTTTTATTTTACTTCATGCCCTTCAGTTGCTCAACAATCCAGTTGTTTACTTTTTCAGTTTGCTCAGGATAGGTCCAATGCCCTGTTTCCAATTCGAGGTGCAGCGTTTTTGGGGCGGTGATCACATTGTAGGATGCATACATGGAAGTGGGAGGGCACGTTTCGTCATTGAAGCCCCATGAATAGAAGCCCGGTATTTTCAATTGCCTTGCAAAATTCACAACATCATAATATCCCACTGTTTCAATTTTTTCTTTCGAATTATTGAATGCCAAATTATTTTTATCAAAGAGATGAGGCCATCCTCCTGCCCGCGCATTCAGGTAGCCGGTCATGTCGCTCATGGCGGGATAATAGGCAGCCAAATATTTTACACGCGTATCCAATGCCGCGGTAACAATCGACAATGCACCGCCCTGGCTCCCTCCGTTCACGCCTAAATTTACACCATCATATTGTGGAAGGCTTGTGAGAAAATCGTTGGCGCGCACGCAACCCATAAACACCCGCTTGTAATAATACCGGTCTTTGTTTTCAAGGTTGAAATACCAATAACCATTGAGCGCCCCAGCACCCAGGTTGTTATAAACAGCCGCATCCATGTTCACCGGCACACCGTGAATGCCAATATCTAATGTGATCATCCCTTTCTCTGCGTTGGCAATATCACCATTGTATGGGCGCGTGCCAGCACCGGGCACTCGCAACAAGGCAGGATACTTCCCTTCTTTTTTCGGCACACATAGTATTCCGTAAAGCCGTGCTCCCAGCCTGAAGTTTTGGATATTAACATGATAAACGTTTACATTTTCGGTGCAACGCTCTGGCAACAGCGTCATCCGTGCGTCCATCGGAATTTTTGAAAGCTCGGCCTTTGCATTCTCCCAAAAGGAAATAAAATCTTTTGGGTTTTCTACGGTTGGCTTTATGGACGAAGGCTCGTAACCTGCGGTGGCAAGTCCCCGATATTCCTTTCCTTCAAACTTAACCGTTGCAATACATTGCAAAAAACCTGCGGCTTTCAAGGTGGTGGCCGGGATCGTAAATATTCCAGTAGGCAACATCACTGAATCTTTTTTCAAGGGCTCCATCTTCTCCGCGCCTACCTGATATTTGATTTGGATATTTTTCATCGGGTTGCCATCCTTCAGCACGGTCACTTTAAAAATTGCCGGTTCATTGAGTTTATAGAGCCAGTCGCTGTGATCGGGGGCAACAACAACTTTTATGCGCGTGCTTACAGGTTGAGCTAAGGCAACACTACCAATAAAAATGAGGGTGAGGAAAATGAGGTGTTTGTTTTTCATAATGGTTGGATTTTGATGGAGGCTGGATCAAATATAGGTAAGTTGACTTGTTGTTGGGATTGGAATATTTTGAACGGTATGCCAGCAACCGCTCCAATTTCACCCCTAAAATCCCCCGCTTTCACCGACTTTTTTTTATCACTCGCCTTTTCGCATCATCCAATCAATTGCCCGCACGTTACTTTTGGTACACAAAACAAAAAAGCTATGAGCAACGACAGAAAAAAAATGAGCAGCAGCTTCTGGGTAGGCGCGCTTGTATTGACAATAGGCAGTTTATTACTGCTCGATCGGTTGGATTTATTGTACTTTCCTGGATGGCTCTTTTCATGGAAAACACTATTGATCGCATTGGGTGTGATTGTGGGCATAAACAAAAAGTTCGAAGGCATTGGCTGGTTGGTGTTGATTTTGGTGGGCGCCTTTTTTCTCATTGATGACATTCCTGGTTTCCCGTATGACATCGACCGCTATGCTTTTCCTGTGGGGATCATCATTGTGGGCATCTTCATTGTTGGGCGTGCTGTAATAGGCTCTGCTTCGCGGGAGGCAAAAAAAACCCATTCGGGGGATGGTATATTGACTTTGGACGAAGGTGGGGAAGATTATTTTGACTTAACCACTGTGTTTGGTGGC
>JANOQB010000050.1:0-9846 GCA_031422215.1 Cytophagales bacterium
AAGAATTAGGCTCCAATTTAGCCTTCAATTTTTTGGCGAGTTGCAATTCGCTCGATTCCCAATATTTATCAATGATGGTTTGATACGATTCTTTGGCCTTGTCGTTCTGGTTCAGTTTCTCGTAAGCCAACCCTGCCTTCATTAAATAGGTGGGCGTAAATTGTTTGTTGGGCTTATAGTTGGCAGCCTTGCTGTAATACTTGGCAGCATTTTCAAAATCTTTGTTTTCCATATAAGCATCGCCCATCAAACTATAGGCGCGGGCCTGCACGAGCAAATCGCTGGAGCTAAAATCTTCAAAATGAAAAATTGCCAACGGGTATTTTCCCTGCTTCAAGTAGCTGAAGCCAGCATAATAATTGGCAAGGTTGCCAGCATCTGTCATTCCAAAATCTTCTATCACCTGAAGGAAACCCAGATTGTTGCCATCGCCATTCAAGGCAAGGTTCAAACTATCGGCTTCAAAGTAGCGGATGGCCTGAAACATTTCCTTTTGGGCTATCACGTCCTGGCTGTTTATGTAATAACGGTATCCAAAAAACGCCCCAACCAATAGAAGGATTGCGGCCACAACCCCGATAGATGTTTTTGGATTTTTTTCCAGCCAGCCTTCAACATCGGCCAACTTTTCTTGTATAACCTCCGGGTTCTCTAATAAATCTTTGGTTTCTTCCTTCTTTGCCATGTTATGGGTAAATAAATGTCCCGCCTACTAAGCGGGACGCAAAACTAAGAATTCATGCTTATTAATCAAAAGGAACATTAATCCATGATAAATGGATAATTGGGTTCGGCATAAATATCCTTTAGAGCCTCCGATGGGTCGGGGTATTTAGATTCCTCTGCAAACTTCACGCTTTCTTCTACCTGGGCATTTACTTTTTGCTCTATAGCCTCTAATTCTTTTTCGGTGGCAATCTTTTTAGTTAGGATCGTTTGCCGCACCTGTTCCAGCGGGTCGCGCTGTTTATATTGTTCCACCTCTTCTTTGGTGCGGTACTTTTGCGGGTCGGACATGGAGTGGCCTTTATAGCGGTAGGTGCGCAACTCAAGTAATGTTGGCCCTTCGCCAGCCCTGGCTCTTTCGGCAGCGCGCGAAACAGCATCGTGCACATCTTCCACATTCATGGCGTCCACCGGTTCGGATGGCATGTCGTAAGCTTCGCCCAAAGTATAGAGCTCATGCACGTTGGAAGAGCGTTCCACCGAAGTGCCCATGGCATAGCCGTTGTTTTCAATGGCAAAAATCACCGGTATTTTCCATACCATAGCAAGGTTAAGGGCTTCATGAAACGCGCCCTGGCGCACAGCACCATCTCCCATGTAGCAAATGCAAAGATTACCTGTCTTATTATATTTTTCTGCGAAAGCAATGCCGGCCCCGAGTGGTATCTGTGCACCTACAATGCCGTGGCCCCCATAGAAATTGTTCTCCTTATCAAAAATATGCATAGACCCTCCTTTACCTTTCGACACACCGGTTTCCTTGCCATACAGTTCGGCCATAATAGCGTTGGGGCTTGTGCCCAGGGCAAGCGGATGGGCGTGGTCGCGATAGGCAGTTATATATTTATCGCCTCTTCTCAAAGCCGAAATGGCACCCGAAGCGCATGCCTCTTGGCCAATGTAGAGGTGGCAAAAGCCTCGTATCTTTTGCATTCCGTAAAGCTGCCCGGCTTTCTCTTCAAACTTTCGCATCAAGAGCATGCTCTCGAACCAGAACATATAGGTTTCTTTGGAGTAGGAAGCCTTGTCTTTTTTAGGGGCCGCGCTTTTTGCTTGGGTGGTGGTAGCCATAATTGCTAATTTTGTCCGATTGTGAAGTGCGAAAATACAGCACCCATAGACAATCGCCAAATGGGTGTAAGCCGCTTCTAAAATTTAATCAATAACATTCATCCCGTGTTTTTAGAAACCCTCAGACTCTATAATTTCAAGAACTACGCAGAGGTAGAATTTAACCCGGGCACTCAAATCAATTGCCTGTTGGGAAAAAACGGCAGCGGTAAAACAAATTTACTGGATGCTATCCACTATCTGGCGTTTACCAAAAGTGCCATCAACCCCACCGATTCGCAAAACATACGCGAAGGCGAAAATCAATTTTTGGTGAAGGGCCGGTTTTCCGTGGCCAGCAAACCAAAGGAGGTGGCGTGCACTTTTCAGCACGGGCAAAAGAAAATTGTGCGCGAAGATGGCCTGGAGTACCTCAAATTTTCAGAGCATGTGGGAAAATATCCGGTGGTGCTGATCATGCCACAGGACATCGAACTGATATGGGGAGGGGCCGAACAAAGGCGCAGGTTTTTCGATGCGCTGCTAAGCCAACTCGACCGTTTTTATTTGGAGAACCTGATCCTTTACACCCATCAGTTGAAGCAACGCAATGGTCTTTTGAGAATGGCTTCCGAAACGGGCTCATTGGATAAAGAATTATTGGAAAGTTACGATCACAAAATTTGCATGGCCGGCAATTACATCCATCAAAGCCGAAAAAAATTGCTGGATGGGTTTCTCCCAAAATTTATGGGGCACTATGGCTTGCTTTCACAAGAATCCGCAGAGGGTGTTGACATTCAATACCGTTCCGATCTTCACCAACATGATTTTGCTGCTCAATTAAAAAGCCACATTCAAAGGGACTTGTTATTGCAGCGCACCACCTGTGGCATTCACCGCGATGATTTTTCCTTTCAGTTGAATGGAAATGAACTGAAGAGGATAGGCTCGCAAGGGCAACAAAAGTCATTTCTTATCGGCCTCAAGTTAAGCGAGTTCCAACTGATAGCAGAGAACAAAGGCATGAAGCCGATCCTTTTGCTTGACGATATATTCGACAAGTTGGACGACCAGCGCATCCATCACCTGATGAAATTGGTGGCCGAAGGTATGTTTGGCCAATTGTTTATCACCGATGCACGATCGGACAGAAGCCGGCATTCATTGAGGGAGGCAGGCATAACGGCAAAAATATTTGTGGTGGAAAATGGTAACTTGACTTTTGATGGCGAAGGATAACGAAGGCAACACCATGCACATTGGTCAGGCAATCCAAAAATTGCTTCGCACCTACCATATCAAGGCAAAGTTTGACGAGGCCAATTTAATTGGCTCGTGGGAGCGGATGGTAGGCAAACCCGTGGCAAAACGTACAAAAAAGGTCTTTATCCGAAATAAAGTGCTGTTTGTGGAACTCGAAAGCCCTTCCATGAAAGACGAGTTGTCCTTTCACAAAAGGCACCTCCTCGAGCTGTTCCAAAAAGAATTTGGAACCGATATTATCAGTGAGATAGTGATCATGTAGCAAAAATTTATTGGCCATTGGCCGTGCTTTGTGCAGATAAATCCTTATCCGGGTTTGACTAAACCGAAAAACCGTATAATTTTGCACTCCTATTTTTTTTGCAGAAATCAAAAAAGATGGGATAAATGCCCCCTCAACGGGCTGAACCGTTCTTGATCATTATTGAAATTGTTTGGGGGAGATACTCAAGCGGCCAACGAGGACAGACTGTAAATCTGTTGACTTATGTCTTCACAGGTTCGAATCCTGTTCTCCCCACTTGCGGGAGTAGCTCAGTTGGTAGAGCGATAGCCTTCCAAGCTATAGGTCGCGAGTTCGAGCCTCGTCTCCCGCTCAACTTGGGCATTGGGTATTGGTATCGGGCATTAGGCCTTTAAGTTTTCACTAGTACCAAATGCCTAATCAACAGTTGAGAAGTTTTGCTGTTGTAGCTCAGGGGTAGAGCATGACGCGAGGCGCGCCAAATTAGAGGGTTCATTCCCTCCAACAACCAGCAAATATGCTGTTGTAGCTCAGGGGTAGAGCACTTCCTTGGTAAGGAAGAGGTCGAGGGTTCAATTCCCTTCAACAGCTCTAATTAAGAATCAATGTTTCAGGAAAAGACCTGGAACAATTTAGAGATTGACATTTTTAATAAATAGAATCTTTGATCACCAATGGGTAGCGACCATTATAAAGGTGTTTAGATTTTCTGCGAATAACCCTTATTCGAAAGGCTTAATATGTTTGGGGTGTATATGCTTCTTAGTTGGAGAAGCTTAGGATAGTAACTTATTTAATTATTATACACTTTAAACTTTTAAATTAGATTCAATATGGCAAAAGAAAATTTCGACCGCTCCAAACCGCACGTAAACATTGGCACCATTGGTCACGTTGACCATGGTAAAACCACCCTTACGGCTGCAATCACAAAAGTTCTTTCTTCAAAAGGGCTTGCTGCTATCCGCGACTTCTCATCTATTGATAACGCTCCTGAAGAAAAGGAAAGAGGTATAACTATCAACACATCACACGTGGAGTATGCAACTACCAAAAGGCACTACGCCCACGTTGACTGTCCGGGTCACGCTGACTATGTTAAGAACATGGTTACTGGTGCTGCCCAAATGGATGGTGCTATCTTAGTGGTAGCAGCTACTGATGGCCCTATGCCACAAACTCGTGAGCATATCTTGTTGGCCCGTCAGGTTGGTGTGCCTGCACTGGTTGTGTTCATGAACAAAGTTGACTTGGTTGACGATGGCGAATTGCTAGACCTGGTTGAAATGGAAGTGCGCGAATTGATGACCTACTATAACTTCCCTGGCGATACCATGCCCGTTATCAGAGGTTCTGCTCTGGGTGCATTGAACGGTGAGGCAAAATGGGTTACCAAAGTAGAAGAATTGATGGACGCTGTGGATAATTTTATCCCTATCCCTATCCGTTTGATCGACAAAGATTTCTTGATGCCTGTGGAAGATGTGTTCTCAATCACCGGTCGCGGTACTGTGGCCACTGGCCGTATCGAGCGTGGTATCATCAAAACCGGTGACCCAGTTCAAATCCTTGGAATGGGCGCTGAGAACCTGACTTCAACCATCACGGGTGTGGAGATGTTCCGCAAAATCCTTGATAGAGGAGAAGCTGGCGACAACGTAGGTTTGTTGTTGCGTGGTATTGAAAAGGAGCAAATCTGCCGCGGCATGGTTATTTGCAAACCAAACTCGGTAACACCGCACGCAAAGTTCAAAGCGGAAGTGTATGTGCTTTCAAAAGAAGAAGGTGGACGTCACACGCCATTCTTCAACAAATACCGTCCTCAGTTCTATTTCCGCACTACGGATGTAACAGGCGAGTGTATGCTTCCTGCCGGTGTGGAAATGGTAATGCCTGGCGATAACGTGTCCATCGAAGTAACATTGATCAACAAGATTGCGATGGAGAAAGGCCTTCGTTTCGCTATCCGCGAGGGTGGCCGCACGGTAGGATCTGGTCAGGTTACTGAAATCTTGGACTAAGTATTTTATTCTTTTATAAACGAAATCGCTGCCCTGAAAAGGGTGGCGATTTTTTTATGCGTAAGAAGCTCGAGGTATCATGTGGCATATATGAAAAATGCATGATGGGAAATCAGTGGGGTTCAAATGCCATTACTTAAATTCTGTTCAACGGGAAAAGAAAGGCCTTAGGGTTTCAGCCTAGTAAGCAGATTTCTTTGAATGTTCCGAGGTCGTTTCGGAAACACCAGAACGATATCCACCAAGTTATTTTTGGTCAAGAATAGTTGTTGACCCGCAACGATCAGAGTCTTCAATCCACTCCTCCTCTGAAATAATTCATAAAAACAACAACGCAAAATGAAGATTAGAAAGGAGTTGGTCAGGCGACCAACTTCAACTTGTGTGATTTTTTTATGGAGATGTTGTATTACAAAGGCAACTTATGCCAATCATTCCTTTTAATCAAAAACAAAAAAATTATCTTGCGCGGTATGTTTGCTCAAGCGCACAACCCCGAAAAATTAACTCTTACAGAACTTGATACCTACCTGGAGCGAGGGTGGTTTAGAATGGGGCAAAGTATTTTTACCACCAACTTCATCCGCTTCAAAAGCAATGTCTATAGCACAATTTGGTTGCGGGTGGTGCTGGATGATTTTTTAGCCGACAGCATACAGAGCAAATTGACAAAAAGAAATGCTCGCTTCCGTACCAACATCCAGCTTGCCACACTTACCGATGAAAAAGAGGACTTGTACACACGGTATAGAAATTCGCTTCCGTTCCAACCATCCGATTCACTTCGGCACCTGCTACTTGGCCAGGCTGATGTTTCTACAATCTACCAAACGTTTGAAGTAACCATACACCACGACAATCAACTTATTGCCATCGGGTTTTTTGATATGGGTAAAACCAGTGCGGCAGGAATTATTTCCGTGTATGATCCGGACTACAAAAGATATAGTCTCGGCAAATATTTGATTTACTTGAAAATGGATTTTTGCAAAAGCGAGATGCTGCGTTATTTCTACCCCGGCTATTTTGTACCGGGTTATCCTTTCTTTGATTATAAACTTACCCTGGCTGGCCCGGCTCTTCAATTTCTGCAACTGAGTTCGCAAAAGTGGTTGGGCATTACAGAATTTTCTCAGGAATGTATTCCGTATCAAGTGATGCTTGGCAAGTTGTTGAGTGTGCAATCGTTATTGGCCGAGGCAAAGATTGAAAGCAACATTGTGAAGTATGAATATTTCGGGGCCAATTTAATTCCCGATCTGCGTGACGCTGAATTATTTGACTTCCCGCTTTTTTTATTTTGCCCAACCCGGTCAGAAGATGGCTTCAATCCTATTGCTGTCTTTGATGTATGCGATGAGCACTTTCATTTGATCAGGTGCCAACCCGTTTGGAAACCGGACGAAATAAATCCAGATAACACTTTTTATTCTTCCTACTACATTAAATCGGTACAAGAGCTTTGTGCCGCTCACTCAGCAGAAGAAATAGCTGAGGCATTTTTAAAATTGGTAAAGAATAGGTCTTCGGCAAGCTCAGTTTGACAACATTTTGAATTTGACAATTGATAAAGTGATAGGCATAATTGTCAATTGCATTTCGTCAATTTGAACCGTCACTTTTTTTCTATAAGGACTATCTTGGTAGGATGGCTCAATTTAAAATCAACAGAGCGGTTATTTATTTTAAGGCTTTTGTTGACATAGCCCTTGCTGTATTCTTTTACCCTTGCTTCAAATTCTATTGGCAGGCCACTGGTGAGCAATATTTTTTCAAAGCCTTTGGTGAAATTGAACCACACATGGTCGGCCACTTTTTTGTTTGATTGCACATCAACAATGTCCTTCAACAAAATTGTATCTTCCGAATAACCTTTATAGTTGATCTTCTTTCCGATGCGATCGAACACAGCCCGGAATTTTTTCCGCTTCCCACTTTCTTCAGCCCACTCTTTTCTCATATCCAGCTTCCGGTATCAGCACATCCAATCACTCCCCCCTCAAAGCCACCTGCCCCAAATGAGAAGCCTTGTGCGTGACCCTGCTAAGTAAAACATTCAGCTTGTTGCGATGCGGCTCTTTTTTAAAATCTTCTTCGGTAACAGCCATGTGGCGCGCAAGCCAATCACCTTCACTCATGGCTTTGAATGCCCGGTCCAACTCTGTCGTTATCGATTTCCACTTTGTTATCAATTCTTCTTTGGACAGATGGCCGGATTGGTTGGTGCCGCGCTCGTGATGATAAATTTTTGCCAACTCCGGAAACAACCTTTGCCTGATCCCAAAAAGTTCAAGGAGCGTATCATCGGTGTCAGCCAGGTGCCCCAAAAGCCACGAAGGTGAATTTCCTCCCGGCACGATCGGCCTGTTAAAATTTTCTGCACTCAGCGAGTCAAGTGTTTTTTGCATCCTTCGGTTGTATGTGTCCCATTGAAGAAGGCAAATCTCATGTGTGGTCATAGTGTTTGGTTAGTTAGGTTTTAAAAATAAAGGTACGGTTAATCGAATTCAAGTCTGACATTTATAAGGTGATCTATTCTCGGCAAGGGATAGTAGCGGAAAGCCCGTAGTGCGTTGGTGGTGCGTGGCCGGACTTGGAGCGGATAGCCCGGTGGCGTCTCGCCAGGCCGCCCAAAAAAATCAAAACCGTAGGGCATCACTAATTCAAATCAATCTCATGATAACCGCTAAGTTGCTACCTTTGCCCTGAATGCAAGCTGGCTTATCGCGCTGATGTTAAAGTCGGTGAGGAAAGTCCGGGCAACACAGGGCATCGTACTTCCTAACAGGAAGGATCCCGCAAAAGCGGGATACAGAAAGTGCCACAGAAAACAAACTACCTCTGCCCGACTTGTCGGATAGGGGAAAAGGTGAAAAGGCGGGGTAAGAGCCCACCGCCCCGATGGCGACATGGGGGGCACGGAAAACCTTACGAGTTGAAAGGCCAAATAGGTTGCGCTCACGAAAGTGGTTAGTTGTCCGCTAATAGTTTACGCTGGCGTGATTGGGTAGGCTGCTCGATCCTTCGGGTGACTGAAGGGCTAGATAAATGATAGGCACCCGTTCCGATTTATCGGAATGAGGAACAGAACCCGGCTTATAGGCTTGCATTTACTTTTTGAAAATATTAACTGATGTTACCCAAAACTCATAAAGTAATGTCAGCCTGAGGTTCTCGAAGGCGATTTAACTTAGTGAAATCAGTTTTCGAGAGCCTCAAACTGACACGTTCCATAGTTTTGAGTTACATAAGATATTAATTCATATAAATAATTTTTGCCGTGCCCAAAGTACTGTTGATTGAAGACGAAGCCAGCATACGTGCTGTGCTCAAAGACATTTTAAAAGACCAGAAGGAATTAAAACTCGAAGTGGATGAAGCCAAAGATGGCGCAGAAGGTTTGGCCAAATTAGAAAGCGGGCAATACGACCTTGCGTTTTGCGATATAAAAATGCCCAAGATGGACGGGATGGAAGTGCTGCAGAAGGCAAAAGAAAAAGGGATCGCCACCACTTTCATTATGATATCGGCACACGGCACCACCGAAATTGCCGTGGACGCCACTAAAATGGGAGCTTACGATTTTCTTCAAAAGCCGCCCGACCTCAACCGCCTTTTGATCACGCTTCGAAATGCATTGGACAAAACCAACCTGGTAAAGGAAACCAAAACGCTCAAGAAAAAAGTATCGGAGAAATATCAGATCATTGGGAAATCAAAATCAATTATAGAGATTTTGGAGATGGTGGAAAAAGTTGCTCCCACGGAAGCCAGGGTTTTGATCACAGGCCCCAACGGATCGGGAAAAGAATTGATAGCCCGGCAACTTCACGAAAAAAGCAATCGCACTTCGGGCCAGTTTGTGGAAGTGAACTGTGCGGCCATCCCATCCGAACTGATCGAAAGCGAATTGTTCGGCCACGAAAAGGGATCGTTCACCTCGGCCATTAAACAACGCATAGGAAAATTTGAAATGGCCGAAGGCGGCACCTTGTTTTTGGATGAGATTGGCGACATGAGCCTCTCTGCGCAGGCAAAGGTGCTGCGCGCCTTGCAAGAAAATAAAATCACACGCGTGGGTGCCGAAAAAGATGTATCCGTAAATGTGCGTGTACTGGCCGCCACCAACAAAGACCTAAAAAAAGAAATAGCAGAAGGCCGTTTTCGCGAAGACTTATATCACCGGCTGTCTGTGATCATCATAAAAATACCTTCCTTGAATGAGCGGACGGATGATGTTGTTTTGCTGGTGGACAAATTTCTGAATGACATTGCAAACGACTATGGCTCGCGCAAGAAGGAAATAAAAAAAGAGGCGATTGAACTGCTCGAAAAAAATAATTGGACAGGAAACATCCGCGAACTGCGGAACGTGGTCGAACGGCTTGTGATCCTCTCCGACAAGGAGATCACGGAGGCGGACGTAAAAGCCTTCGCCGTGCCGAAAGGGTAGTAGCCCCTTTATGGATATCCATTCTCCTGTCTTCCAGTAACTTGAACGTATACTGAGGCGTCCGTGCGCGCCCTCGGCGCGGCCGA
>JANOQB010000051.1:0-4058 GCA_031422215.1 Cytophagales bacterium
ACGGTAGCGCACGTAAAGCGTGGATCACTGGGCTTCACCCCTCCCCTGCCTGAAGCAGTTTCACGCGAACCCGTTGAAGTGGATGCGTCAGACGAAACCGCCAGCGTTGACATGTCGTCAACATCTTCAAAGTAGGCTTCAGTCTCGGCTTCATCCTCTACATTGTTGGAGTCGTTGGCATTAAAGTCAAACTTATCTTCATTACAAGACGATAAGTAAAAGAGAGAAGCGATAGCTAACGCCAAAAGGCCTTTTTCAAATACATTTCTTTTTGTTTTCATAGTGTGTTTTTGTTTAAAATCGGTTCTTAGAGTGCAATGGTTTCAAAAGGTTTAATGGTGATGAAAAGAATTTTTACAATTTCGAACTACCTTTGACACGATCAGAGCAAGGAAACAACTTGCCCCCGACAACCTTCAAACAACATGAAAACACTAACAACCCTACTAATTATTGTATCGCTTTGGGGCAACGCTTTCGCGCAAGCCTCGTTAAAAATAGCCAAACTAAAATATTCGGGAGGTGGCGATTGGTATGCAAACAAAACCGCCTTGCCCAACCTGATCGCGTTTTGCAACAAAGAATTGGGGATGAACTTAGCCTCCGAAGAAGACATAGCCGAAGTGGGAAGCCCCAACCTCTTTGATTACCCTTATCTATATATGACAGGCCACGGCAATGTGGTGTTTTCGATGAATGAAGCACAGAACCTGCGCAACTTCTTGATCGGTGGGGGCTTCCTACATGTGGACGATAATTATGGCATGGACAAATTTGTGCGCATAGAACTAAAAAAAGTTTTTCCTGAGTTGGAATTGGTGGAAGTGCCTTTTACGCATCCCATCTATCATCAGAAATTTGAATTTCCGAATGGCTTGCCAAAAATCCACGAGCACGATGCCAAGCCTCCGCAGGGGTTCGGATTATTTTATGAGGGGAGATTAGTGTTGTACTATTCGTATGAGTGCGACCTGGGAAACGGCTGGGAAGACAAGCGCATTCACAACGACCCCGAAGAAAAACGACAGCTGGCATTGAGGATGGGAGCCAACATTTTGTCTTATTGCTTTACGAGTTATTGATGGTGGTTAGATAAGAGTTAGGAGAGTAGAAGTCAGAATTTAGAAGTCAGAAGTCAGAAGAATAAGATAATTTTGTCCTGCTTCTGGTTTAAAAAAAAATCTTGGCGGCCTGGCGAGACGCCACCGGGCTATCCGTTCCAAGTCCGCCTCACACACAAAATCCACGCGCTTCGGGCTTTCCTCTGCTATCCCCTGGCCGAAATACATCGTACTAAGCGGAGGTTGACCTTTTCAAATCGCTCAAAAAAATCTGAATTAAGCCTGTTGAAAATTTATTTTGAAAAACATTTGGACTGTATAACTAAATACTTAGTTTTGAAACGTAATTGATAGTTCAAACAAATAAATATGAAAGAACTCACCAAAGCCGAAGACCAGATCATGCAAATTTTATGGAAGCTGGAAAAAGGTTTTGTGAAAGACATTATCGACCATTTTCCACAACCGAAGCCTGCCTACAACACGGTGTCCACCATTGTGAGGATCTTGGAGAAGAAGGGTTTTATCGGATACAAAGCCTACGGCAAAACGCACGAATACTTCGCTCTTATACCAAAAGAAAAATACACCCGCTTCTACCTCAACAACATGATGAAAGGATATTTTAATGGGTCGGTGCAAAACTTGGTTTCTTTTTTTGCGAAGGAAAATAAAATGGATGTGCAGGACATTGATCTGTTGATGAAACAATTGCAAGAACTTAAAAAACAAAAGCCATGAACAGTTATTTAAACTACCTGATCGAAGCCAACCTGGGCTTGCTGCTTTTTTATGCCATCTACTTGCTCCTGCTCAAAAACGAGAACCAGTTTGGCTTTAAGCGGGCTTACCTGCTGGGAAGTTTGATCGCTTCCCTCCTATTTCCATTGATCAACCTTTCTACCCCAAGTTCGCAACTTATCCCTTCGCTAAGCAATCTCACAACCACGCATTGGCTGCCGGAGATAACCATCTATGCGAACGGGCCCATTGCGGAATCAACTGCAACGGTGCAAACCTCAGTGTGGCTGTGGATCGTTTATGCCTACCTCACTGGCTTGGTTTTATTTTTTGTTTTGTTTGTTGTTCGGGTTGCTTCACTGATTGCGCTCTTTCATTCGGCAAAGAAACACTCCTGGAGAAACTATACCGTGGCCGAATCAGAAAAGGGGCATGGCTCCTTCTCATTCTTTCATTTCATTTTTCTGGGCAAGGCCAGCGAACTGAACGAGCAGGAAAAGCAGGAAGTGTTGCTGCATGAAGAAATACATGCCCAAAAAATCCATTCATTTGATATTGTGTTGGTGAATATGTTGGGCATCGTGTTTTGGTTCAATCCCATCATACGCTTTTATAGAAATTCTTTGGTTCAGGTCCATGAGTTTGAAGCCGATGCGCGCTCGGTGGAAGGCCGTGATGTGAACGCGTATTGCAATTTGCTGGCGAAAGTTGCATTGCAATCAAACGGATATACTCTCGCCAATCACTTTACCAATTCATTAACCTTAAAACGAATTACCATGATGAAAACAATCAGAAAAAAAATCCAACAATGGAAGGTGGCAACTGCTGCACTTGCCATAGCAACGGTCTTTGTGGTGGTGGCCTGCCAGGATCAGGTGATCCAGGATATAAAAGATGTTACGAGTAAATCTACTATGATTGATCCGGAAAATTACACCGATCAAGTCAAACAATTGGTGAGCAAGTTGCAAACTGAAAATCCTTCAAAATCATTTTTCGTAATGGAGTTGACAGAAGCTGACGCGCAAAAGAAATTTGAAGAACTGGAAGCTGAATACAAAGGCATTTTCAAGGGATTGGTTGTAGGAGAAGTAAAAGGTAATAGCGGACGCTTCACAATCTTTGAAAAAGGAGAACGCTCCAACAGGCTTTCAGAAATGACTATGGCAGAAGGTGAAGTGTTCTCCATTGTGGAAGAAACAGCCTCTCCCATAGGAGGATATCCAGTATTGTATGAATACATTGGAAAAAATCTTAAGTATCCGCAGCAAGCAAGAACCCAGGGCATAGAGGGAAAAGTGTTTATAGAGTTTGTAGTAAATGTAGATGGTACGCTTTCCGACTTCGTTGCAATTAAGGGCATTGGTGCAGGTTGCGATCAGGAGGCCATGAATGTTCTAAAAAAATCACCACTGTGGAATCCAGGGAAGCAAAACGGAAAAGCGGTAAGGCAACGAATGGTGATACCAATCAATTTTAAATTAGGAATGAAAACGGATCAACAATTTTCTGAGACTCCACAAAAAGTAGAACAGACTAACTCTCTTTCGCAAAGGATGGTTACAGAAAGTGAAGTGCTCTTGGTAGTTGATGAAACTGCCTCGCCTATCGGAGGCTATCCAGTATTGTATGAATACATCGGAAAAAATCTTAAGTATCCGCAGCAAGCAAGAACTCAGGGGATAGAAGGAAAAGTGTTTGTGGAATTTATAGTCAACGTGAATGGCACCCTTTCGGATTTCGTTACGGTTAGAGGCATTGGGGCAGGTTGCGATTTAGAAGCCATCCAAGTTATGAAAAACGCACCCGTTTGGAACCCTGGTAAGCACCAGGGAAAAACAGTAAGACAGAGAATGGTTATTCCGATAGTTTTCAAGTTGGGCTAACCATCAGCCACAGATTCACAGAAAAAAATTACTGAATCTGTGGCTTGCCCTTTCACTTCCCTCCAAAGACTTCTTCCAACTTTTTCTCCAACGCGGCACCGCGCAGGTTCTTGGCAACTATTTTTCCTTGTGGATCGAGCAAAATGGAAAACGGAATGGCGTTGATGTTATAATCTTTGGCTGCCTTGGAATCAAAATATTTTAGGTCGGATACGTGTGTCCAGGTGAGGCCGTCTTCTTCAATAGCCTGTAACCAGTCCGCTTTGGTGCGGTCGAGCGATACACCAAACACTTCAAAACCTTTGTCTTTAAATTTGTGATATGCCCGCACCACATTGGGGTTTTCTCTACGGCATGGGCCACACCA
>JANOQB010000052.1:0-2528 GCA_031422215.1 Cytophagales bacterium
AAAATTTCAAAACCATAAGCCGGTATCGTTGTTATAGCTGTATGTTTTCATTCCTTAAATCAGACCCAATAAAAAAATTAGAGGCCAAACGCAAAAAATTGCTCGAAGAGGCGATGCACGTTCAGCGTTCGGGCGACCTGAAACTCTATGCAATAAAAATGACGGCCATAGACCAACTCGAAAAAGAAATTGAAGCGTTACAAACAGGAAAATAGTTTTCTCATTGATCCTTCTGCCACGGTGTTTTGGTTTCGGAGAGACCTTCGCCTGCCAGACAATGCAGGTCTGTATCATGCACTAAAGGAAAACAAGGATGTGGTTCCCATTTTCATTTTCGATACAGTCATACTCGACAAACTCGAAGACAAAGCCGACAGCAGAGTAGCGTTTATTCATAATTCCCTTACGGGGATACAACAGCAACTTGTTGAACTGGGAAGTTCTCTATTGGTATTTCATGGAAATCCTGTGGAGATATTCAATTCCCTTCAGCCCAAGGCGGTGTATGCCAATCATGATTACGAACCCTACGCACTCAAGCGCGATGAAGAAATAAAAAATGTTCTTGCACAAAAGGGAACGGAGTTCAAGACCTTCAAAGACCAAGTGATCTTTGAAAAGGATGAAGTGACAAAAGACGATGGAAAGCCGTACACCATTTTCACCCCGTACAGCCGCAAGTGGAAATCATTGCTCAGCGAGGCCCATCTTAAAAATTATCCCACCGAAAAGTTTTTTGGTTCCTTCAAAAAAATAAAATCCATTCCACCTCCTTCATTACAGGATATTGGATTTGAAGAAACAGGAACAGTTTTTCCTGAGCGGCTTATTAAACTTTCGGTTGTTGAAAAATATGACCAGCAACGAAACTTCCCTGCCGTAGAAGGCACCACCCGATTGAGCGTGCACCTGCGTTTCGGCACGGTGAGCATACGCAAGCTGGCTCAACTGGCTTTGAAAAAAAATGAAACATGGTTGAATGAATTGATCTGGCGCGATTTCTATCAGATGATCGTATGGCACTTTCCGTATGTGGAGACAAAAGCCTTCAAGCCTGCCTATGATAAAATTGAGTGGCGCAACCATGAAAAAGAATTTATCGCTTGGTGCGAAGGCACCACCGGCTATCCCATGGTAGATGCCGGCATGCGCGAGTTAAACTCCACAGGCTTTATGCACAACCGGGTGCGCATGGTTACAGCCAGTTTTCTTACCAAACATTTGCTTATCGACTGGCGATGGGGCGAAGCGTATTTTGCAAGCAAGCTGCTTGACTTTGATTTGGCCTCCAACAACGGGGGCTGGCAATGGGCAGCAGGCTGTGGCTGCGATGCCGCACCTTACTTCCGTGTGTTCAATCCTGCGCTGCAAACGGAAAAATTCGATCCGCAATTTGAGTACATAAAAAAATGGATACCGGAATTTGGAACGGAGGAATATCCTAAACCTATAGTAGAACACAAGTTTGCAAGAGACAGGGTGTTGAAAGTTTATAAGGAAGCGTTGGGTTGATAAAGCCCACCTAACCGAGTGCGGATAGGCGCAAGTTTTGGCCGATGAACCTTTGATTTCCTTTCAAATTCAAAGATTGGCATGTAAAAACATGCGTATATTTGGTTTCGGGGAAGGGATAGAAAACATGCGTATATAAACGCGTTGTGGCCCATTGTCGGACAAACTTGTTTTCATATGAAAAAAATCTACATTATAGCCGGGACCATATTTGGACTATTTTTTATTTTTCTGTTTATACATCTGAGACTAAGTGGATTGAGAAATATTACTGAGAACGGTAAAGCAAAAGAAAGCATTAATCAAAATGATGAATTTGGGACAAAAGAAAATATTAGCAATCAAAAGGCGGGAGAAGGTGATAAAAATACTGCGATAAAATATATAATACTTGACAGCTCAAGTGTATATCTTGAAAAATGTGTTTTGAACATTCAGCTGACAAAAGAGTATTTCAAAACTGATATTGAACGTTTTGCTTATTATGTTAGAGATCAATTGTTGACAAAAAAGTATAAGCGAATATTTATCTTCTACTACTTACCAACAATGAACAAAAACGGGACTCCATGGGCATTATCCCATTTCAATCCAGATTTAGAAATATCAATACCTCCATATTACGATAATACCAAATCAGAAGTCAGCTTTGACAATAAAGACAACAGGGCTGATAATCTTTTCTATTCATTCAATGAAAGGAATAACAAAATCATTGGAAGTTGGATTGAACCTAACGATGCTCTATTATTTTTCTATAAAACATCAAGCGGTAGGTACTTTTTGACGGAAATTAGCACAAGTAGTCAGAATGAACGAGAGCCATTTGTTACTGAATTAATAACAAGGAAAGAAAAAGGAAAAAGGGCCTATGTGATTAAAAGATACATCGGTGACACCGATCCAGTAACCGGAGAACGTTGGATTGATGAAGAATATACTGATTATTATCAAATCGACTCTAATGGAGATTTGGTCTTGTCGGACAAAGATGGAATAATTAGAAAATATTTGAA
>JANOQB010000053.1:0-9363 GCA_031422215.1 Cytophagales bacterium
TTGCGCGCCCTAAAGCTGCGCCAGGTAGAACAAAAAATAGTGGAATACCTGCACAACGAAGAGCCCAAGAACTGGGAAGAAATACCGGACGAACCTGAAGCGACAGAAGCGCAACAAATGAAGATTTGATTTATCGCACTACAAGCGCTCGATTACCTTTCAAACAACACCGGGTTAAGGCTGCCATTGGCAATAGAGCCAACTGGTTTTGAATCGAGCCAGGTTTTCCAATCGTTGGTGCGTGGCACATTGGTTGGTTCTACAATGCGGATGTCTTTGTCCATGTAAATAACCGTCATCACTTTGCGGGCTTGGCCCGATACATTCGATCCAGCTCGATGGTACGTCCAGCCACTGTGATAGCTTACTTCGCCTAAATCAAATGGAGATTCCTGCATCGTGAATTTTGTGAGTTCATTAGCCAACAGCGCCTCACTCTCATCACTGATTTCCTTGTCTCGGCCTGTTTCCATGTGCTGGCTCGCTTCGGCAAACGCCAATGGTCCCATTGACATGGGCACAGGTTGCAATGGAACCCAAACGGTAACCGTGTTCGCATTGGAAAGTGGCCAGTAAAATTGATCGGCATGCCAGGGCGTGATGCCGCCTGATGGTTCTTTGTACAATGCCTGGTCGTGATAAAGGCGCACACCGCTCGCGCCCATGAGTTCGGCAGCAATTCGCGCGAGCCGCTTGCTGAAAACAAACTCTTTTATCTCTTCGTTTTCGCGCCACAAATTCATCACCTGCAAAAATGCTTTCTCGTAGGTGGTGCGCTGCTCCATCGGCTTGGTGAGCTTGTTGAGTTTAAAAACCCAATCGGTAATAATTTCTCCGTAGTATGCCAATACTTCCGCGCTTAAAACGTCTTTCAATTTTACAAAACCCTTTTCACGATAGGATTGAATGGCATCTTTAGGCAGTGAGTACGTTGAGTTTAGCTCCTCTATTAATTTTTTCTTTTCGGTGGACATACTTGTGAAATTAATGTTTGTTGTTTGTAAGTATTGATTTCATATTTCTTGGCTCGACAATTTATAAAACAGACTCAGCGAAACTTTGCTTCTCCTCTGTGCTCTTTGCGTTTAAATTTTAGGATCTTCCGTGAATGTTACGGAATAGGCTTCGGCTTTATGAACCACATAGAAACATGGAAGCATAGAAAATTCACACATAGAAAAAACCTTAATTGAGTAGAGCTAAATTTGTATAATAATTGTCAACCGCCAATTGTTCCCAATTCTTTTCCCACCTCAGTAAATGCCTTGATGGCTTTATCCAAATGATGTTGTTCATGAGCTGCCGAAATCTGCACCCGTATCCGTGCCTTGCCTTTGGCCACCACCGGAAAGAAAAACCCGATCACGTAAATACCTTTTTCAAGAAGACGTTCCGCAAATTTTTGTGCGAGTGGTGCTTCGTACAACATGATCGGCACAATGGGATGCACACCGGGTTTAATATCAAAACCTGCTGCCGTCATTTTTTCACGAAAGTACTTTGTGTTTTGTTCCAGCCTATCGCGAAGGGTTGTGGTTTCCGAAAGCATTTTGAACACTTCTATGGAAGCGCCCACAATGGATGGCGCCAGTGTATTCGAAAACAAATAAGGCCTTGATCGCTGCCGCAATAACTCAATGATTTCTTTACGGCCCGAGGTAAATCCTCCCGATGCACCGCCCAATGCTTTGCCCAACGTGCCCGTAATGATATCCACGCGGCCCATCACGCCACAATATTCCGGAACACCGCGACCGGTTTTGCCGATGAAGCCAGAGGCGTGGCACTCGTCCGTCATCAGCAACGCTTCGTATTGATCGGCCAAATCACAAATCAAATCCAACCGTGCTATGGTGCCATCCATCGAGAATGCGCCATCGGTAACAATAATGATCTGATTGGCCCCTGCTTTTCTCGCCCCTTCCAATTGAAGTTTCAAATCGTCCATGTCGTTGTGCTTGTACCGATAGCGCATGGCCTTGCACAACCGCACCCCGTCAATGATGGATGCGTGGTTGAGCTCATCCGAAATGATGGCATCTTTTTCCCCCAGCAAGGGTTCAAACACCCCTCCGTTTGCATCGAATGCGGCTGCATATAAAATAGTATCTTCAGTGCCAAGAAAATCGGAAATCCTTCTTTCCAACTCCGTGTGGATGTCTTGCGTGCCACAGATGAAACGAACTGACGACATGCCGAAGCCGTGCGTATCAATGGCACGCTTGGCTGCCTCTATCACGCGTGGGTGAGACGACAATCCCAAATAATTATTAGCGCAAAAATTTATTACTGCTTTGCCGTCTTGTGTTTTTATGTCGGCACCTTGTGGGGTGACAATAATCCGTTCTTTCTTAAAAAGTCCCGCCTGGTGGATTGAATCCAGTTCTTTTTGCAATACGGGTTGAAGTCTATTATACATGGCTCAATTTATTTTCGGTTTGGGTTTCATCACCGGCCTTGCTGCCGGTGCGGTCTGTTTATGCACGGTGGCGGTCTCTATTGTTTTCAGCAAATACTTTCTGCGCACAGCATTGATAAGGTAAAGTTTTTGAGAAGTGAAACTAACCTCGCTCATTTGCTCGAACAATGCGCTCCATTCCTTCCAGCAATCGGGCTCGGCACTTTTAAAGGCACCTCTATCAATTTTTTTATCGGTCAGATATTCTTCAAACGTCATGATGCAAATCTACAAATCGTACCTTGTAATCCGTGCATCGCAAATTTTAATAACTTCGCAACTTCATTCGATTGAATAATGAAAAAAACAAAGATTTTACTTGTCGGTGCAGGCGGGCAATTGGGGTCGGAACTTACCCAGGGCCTCTGGAAAATATATGGACAACAAAATGTGATCGCCACAGATATTAAAGACGCACAGGGAATTTTAAAAGAAGGCCCTTATGAAAAATTTGATGTGATGCAGCGCGACAAGTTGTTCGAACTCATACGCAAGCATGACGTAACACAAATCTATCACTTGGCTGCCCTGCTTTCGGCCACAGGCGAAAAAGATCCGCGCTGGGCCTGGAAACTCAATATGGAAAGTCTTCTTTTTGTGTTGGAGGCGGCCCACGAATTAAAACTTCACAAAGTATATTGGCCCAGTTCCATTGCTGCGTTTGGGCCCACTACACCCAAACAAAATACACCGCAAGACACCATCATGGACCCCACCACGGTGTATGGCATCACCAAATTGGCCGGTGAGCTTTGGTGTGAATATTATTTTAGGCGATATGGCGTGGATGTGCGTAGCCTTCGCTACCCCGGGTTGATCGGCTACAAAACACCACCGGGTGGTGGCACCACCGACTATGCCGTTGATATTTATTTTAAAGCGTTGAAAGAAAAAAAATTCGAATGTTTTCTCGCTGCCGATACCTACCTGCCCATGATGTATATGGACGATGCGGTGAAAGCCACCTTGGATTTGATGGAAGCCCCTGCCGAAAAAATAAAAATCCGCTCCAGTTATAATATAGGCGCGATGAGTTTTTGCCCAGCACAAATTGCCGCAACAATAAAAAAACACATGGCAGATTTCACCATCACCTACAAGCCCGACTTCCGCCAAAGTATTGCCGACTCCTGGCCCAAGTCAATTGACGATTCGGCTGCAAGACAGGATTGGGGATGGAAGCACCAGTTTGGATTGGAAGAGATGACGGAGGATATACTTAAGAATTTGCAGTATGGCGCAAGCTAATGTCGTATCGCCTTGATCAGTGAAGTGATAACGATTAAAATAAAAGTAGTATTAGCAGTAAAGAGAAATACTTTACAACTCAAATAAACATCAAGAAATAATTTGAAAAAAACAGCTTTTCTAATCATGGCAGTTTCCGTTGCAGCATGGTTGCCGGCACAACATCTATTAACAAAAGACAAGAAGGAAGTGCAACAAACGGTTATTTATTTTTTTGAGTCTTTATCAAACAGGGATTCCGTTGACTTAAAAAATTACTTTACTGCCGACCTTGTTTTATTTGAATACGGAAGTATCTGGAATGCAGATACCCTTATCCGCAAAGCCATAACCTTAAATACAGCAGCCGATTTCAAGCGGATCAACACCATTGATTTCATCAGCACAAAAGTTAATAAAAACTCCGCTTGGGCTGCCTATTATCTCCGTTCGGAAATAACAAGAAATGGAAAGCAATCAACTGTACTATGGATAGAAACGGTGGTTCTAATTAAAGAGAGAAGACGATGGAAAATTAAAGTATTGCATTCAACGCTCGTCAAACGAAATTAAAAATAAGATGGCATTAATTTGTACAACAGCACGGGGAAGCAACAATAGAAAAATGTAAATTGAAACCAAAACCATACGCCCTATCATGAAACCACTAACCTGTTTTTTGTTTCTCTTGCTTGTAGTAAGCTGCGATTTTTCGACACCACAAACAAACACCGAAACCCCCAAAGAGCAAAAGTGGACGTGGAAAACGGAACGCTTGGAAAAAGCCGTAAATCAGGTGAGGGCCGGCAAAGACCTTACGCCTAAGGTGTGGCCCAATGGAGGTAAAGTGGCAGTGCTTTTTTCTTTTGATGTGGACAACGAGACGGTGGCCTGGTGGGAGGGCGAGCCCACTATTTCGGAACTCTCGCGCGGTGAGTATGGTTCGCGTGTGGCCTTGCGCAGGGTGGTGGATGTTTTGTTGAAACACGATGTGCCAGCTTCTTTTTTCATCCCTGCCTTAAGCCTGCATCTGGCTCCGAAAATGGCGGATGAAATAAAACGGTTGCCCCGTCATGAGTTTGCCGTTCACGGATGGATACATGAAAGAAATACCCAGCTACCGGCAGATGTAGAACGCGAGATGGTCATTAACTCAAAGAAAATGTTAACCGATCTTACCGGTGAAACACCGGTAGGATACCGGGCTCCCTCATGGGACTTTAGTGCGGCCACACCTTCCATACTTAAGGAGGTTGGCTTCTTGTATGAAAGCTCCATGATGTCGGACGACCGGCCTTACGAGTTGGTGATCAATGGTGAGCCAACGGGTATTGTTGAGCTTCCGGTGGAATGGATTCTTGATGATGCGCCCCTGATGAACCCACGCGGAACGAACTATGCCAACCCACGCCAACTGCTGGAAGTGTTAAAAGATGAATTTGACATGGCCTACGAAGAGGGCACCATGTTCCTGATGACCATGCACCCCCATGTGATTGGCCATCGGTCGCGCGTGGTGATCTTGGATGAACTGATCCGTTACATCAAATCAAAAGATAAGGTTTGGTTTGCCACCCATCAGGAGGCGGCTGAATATGTGAAAAAGGAAGTGGGGCTGGAGTGACCATTACTTTGATTTTTTTTCATGCATGCACTGCTCCCGTTGTTACAGATGCATGACAAATTGCAACGAGCTATTCAACAAAACTAAAATCCTGTGGAGCCTTTGCCGGTGTTCTTGTCTTCCGTTTAAATTAGTTTTTTTCTTCTCTCAAATTTTAACCAATCGCATCATGCATCCATCTTCCAGAAAAATTATTTTGTCATTATTCATCTCCCTTGTCGTGTGCGGAGGAATTACCTCTGGATGGTCGCAGGCTATTCCTTTGTTCGCGTCAAAGTTGGAGCCTGTCAACGTAAAACTGGAAGACGTCTTGTATAGAGGAAAAAAATCTGTGAGGGTTATCGCATTGGATGGAGCAGAAACTCTGGCCATTGTAAAAGATAAAAATTTCGAAAACGGAGTAATTGAATTGGATGTTGCCGGCACAACGTTACCTACGGCCAACACAACCGCCCGGGGTTTTATTGGATTGGCTTTTCGGGTGGGCATGGAAGACTCGGTTCGATACGAATGCTTTTACATCCGCCCCACCAACGGCCGTGCCGAAGATCAACTCAGAAGAAATCACAGCACACAATACATTTCGCATCCCAAATACACATGGTTTAAGCTGCGTGAAGAAAATCCAGGCTTGTATGAATCATACACCGACCTGGTGGAAGCAGAATGGACGCATCTTAAAATCGAAGTGAAAGATGACAAGGCCAGATTGTATGTGAATGGTGCGAGCCAGCCTTGCCTGATCGTGCAGGATCTTAAATTTGGAAAATCGACTGGAGCAATAGCACTTTGGGTTGGCCCAGGTACCGATGGTTATTTTACCAATTTGAAAATTGGTCCGGTGAAGTAACTGACAACAAGATCCAATAGCGTATCGTCAGCTGCGAGTCCGCTCCGGGGCGATGCTTTATCTCCCCCATCCCCATCCCTATCCCACTAAATCTTCATAATGAATTGAATGATTTTCTCACGCGGATGTTCATTATTCAATTCATAATAAGCGATACTTGAATGCAAGCGTGGGCAGGAGGACTGGCAGCAATAGCCCATCCGAGTGTGCGCTGATAACTAAAAATCCAAAATTCATCCCTCGAAAATTGATCAATACTGACCATATTTGCAGGGTTATCAAGCGAACTAAACTTACCTATGAAGTACAAACGCATCCTACTAAAACTCAGCGGTGAAGCGCTGATGGGCTCCAAAAACAGCAACATCGATCCGGCTGTGCTTGAGCAATACTCCATAGAAATAAAAGCTATAAAAGACCAGGGAGTTGAACTTGCCATAGTGATTGGTGGCGGCAACATTTTTCGAGGTAGCCAGGCCGAGGCGTTGGGCATAGAGCGTGTGCAAGGCGACTACATGGGCATGCTGGCCACGGTGATCAACGCGATGGCACTTCAAAGTGCGTTGGAGCGGCACGGTATGTTCACCCGGTTGATGGCCGGAATAAAAATGGAACAAGTGTGCGAACCGTTTATCAGGCGCAGGGCCATACGCCATTTGGAAAAGGGAAGGATTGTGATTTTTGGTGCCGGCATTGGCAATCCTTATTTCACCACAGATTCCACTGCGAGTTTGCGCGCCATTGAAATACAAGCGGGTGTGGTGCTGAAGGGAACACGCGTGGATGGCGTATATGACAAAGACCCTGAAAAATTTCCGGATGCCGTGCGTTATCACCAACTCAGTTTTCAGGAAGCATACCAGAAAAAACTAAACATCATGGACATGACCGCCTTCACGCTCTGCCAGGAAAACAAACTGCCGATTATTGTCTTTGACATGAACAAGAAAGGCAACCTGCTGAAAATTGTAAAAGGTGAAGATGCGGGAACACTGATCAGTTAAAAATCAACTCTTATTTCACTAAAAGAAATCCAAAATCATAAATCTAAAATCTAACATGTTTTATGGAAGAGATCGAACTTTTTCTTGATGATGCAAAGGATCAGATGAGCAAGGCAATTGTGCACGTGGGCCAGGAGTTGGCCAAGATACGGGCCGGAAAAGCCAACCCCTCCATGCTCGACTCCATTCAGGTTTCGTACTATGGTGTGATGAGCCCCCTCCACCAGATTTCGTCCATCACCTCCCCCGATGCGCGCACACTTTTTATAAAGCCGTGGGAAAAAGGGCTGATACAAGATATAGAAAAAGCCATCATGGTTGCCAACATTGGCCTCACTCCGCAAAATGACGGACTGCAGGTGATCATCAATATACCCATGCTTACCGAAGAAAGAAGAAAGCAATTGGTGAAGCAGGCAGGCCACGAATGCGAACATGGGAAAGTAAGTGTGCGCAGCATTCGCAAAGAAACCAACGAGCAACTGAAGAAAATAAAAGGCGCATCGGAAGACGATGTAAAAAATGCGGAGGAAGTGGTGCAGAAACTTACCGATGAATCGATACTGAAGATTGACACCATGATGAAGAAGAAAGAGGTGGAGATCATGACGGTGTAGTCGACACTAGACAACGGATAATTGACAATAATAATTATAGAATAATTTTCATTCATGGATAATCTCCATTGTCAATTGTGATAATGTCAACTGCCAATTGATTTATGCATCCCATCCTTTTTGAAGCCGGCTCGTTCACCATTTATACCTATGGTTTTTGCATCGCCCTCGGTGCGCTGTTGGGTTTCCTGTTCATGTACGGGCAGGGGAAAAAACAATTTGGCCTCACGTTCGATCAAAGCAACACGCTGTTTATCATGCTCGTGCTTGCCGGGGTGATTGGTGGAAAGCTGTTCCTTATTTTCGAAGACCCCTCTTTGTATTTGCACAATCCTAGGAAACTTATTTCAGGAAGTGGCTTTGTGTTCTACGGCTCGTTGTTGTTGGCCATACCCATGATGCTGTGGTATTTTAAAAAAATAAAAGTGCCCGTGCTCGGCATGTTGGATGTGATGGCAATGGTAACGTGCATTGTGCATGGCTTTGGCCGCATTGGTTGTTTTATGGCCGGTTGCTGTTACGGAATACCTACCAATAGTTTTTTGGGTGTGATCTTTACCGATGCAAAATGCCAGGCCGAACCGTTGAACACATCGCTGCACCCCACACAACTTTACGAGGCGGTGTTTATTTTCATTTTACTGATTTCACTTTGGATTTTCCAATCCAGAAAAAAATTTGATGGCCAGCTTTTCCTTATTTACCTGATGGCTTATGCGTTCGGGCGGGGCATCTTAGAACTTTTCAGGGGCGATATTCAACGAGGTTTTATTATTGATGGTATCCTTTCCAACTCACAGTTTATCTCACTTCTTGTGATTGCGGCTGCTTTGTTTTTCTATATTAGATTGAGGAGAAAGAGTAGTAAATTGCCTGCACATAAAAAACCTTGATCATGGAATCAGAAAGTTTCATTAAGAAGACAGCCCGCACCACTATGAAAATTGTAAAGCGGATTCTTTTGATATCGCTTGCGTTGGGCATTGGCACGCTGGCGTTTCTCTATTTTGGTGTGTATGAGCGTGGCGTGATGGCCGGCAAAGTTTTGCGCATCACAGAAAAGGGCATGGTGTTCAAAACCTATGAGGGAAAATTGAGCCTTGAATCCTTTGGGGCGTTGCGCGGGGTGAGCCCCATCGCAGAAACATTTGATTTCTCTGTAGCACCCGATCAAACCGAAGCGATCACACAACTTCAGGAAGTATCGTTGAGCGGGGAGCGCGTGAACCTGCATTTTGTGAAAAGATATATGAAATTTCCGTGGCGTGGCGAAACAAGTTATTTTATTGAAAAAGTGGAGCGGGAAAAACAACCACAATAATGCGTGAAAACACTATCATCCTCTATGGCTCGTACGGCTACACAGGAAAAATAATTGCACAAGAGTGCAAAGCAAAAAACCTCAATGTAATTCTCGCTGGGCGCAATAGCGAACAACTAAAAAAGCAATCAACTGAAACCGGATACCCATTTGAAGTAGTCGATATTTCTGATACGCCTGCATTAAAAAACCTTTTGAGAAAAGGTGCCGTGGTCATTCACTGCGGTGGCCCGTTTCAATATACTGCCAAGGCGATGGCCGA
>JANOQB010000054.1:0-5078 GCA_031422215.1 Cytophagales bacterium
CGCCTCCGAGCGTGTTCAGGCAAAAGGGTACGGAGAATCCAATCCCATCGCCACCAACGAAACCGATGACGGAAGGAAATCAAACCGAAGGACGGAGTTTATTATTTTGGAGTTTTAAAGCATTGACAACGTGTGCTCCTAAATGTAAAAGGATGGTTTTATAGTTACAGCGCAAGGGGTGTTTTTAAATATGAAAACTCGTCTGCACCCTTTGCGGCAGAGCCGTCAAACATTTGTAGAATATTTCATATAATGTTGGCTAAAGGTGCAGGGCACCGATATATTCTCATTCTCTTCGGCACAAAAAATATTTCGGTGGGCTGCACCTTCATCCTCACGCACTAAAATACTTCTACAAATATAGACCCGCTCTGCCGCTTGCCACTGGCAACTTTCCTGAGTGAAATTGATTTTTGATTTGAAACACTAACACCCGTGAGCAGAAAATATTTTACAAATTTTAAAACCAAGGTTTGGAAACTCTACTAAACTACTATACGTTTGTGCCATCATAGTCGGTAGGCACATCGCACACCGATTTATAAAGAAGCGTGGAGAGACAAGGCTCGAAGAAACGCTAGCAACCCCCTGATCCCGATTGCTATCGGGGAGAAGAACAGGTGCTAAATCCTACCCTGAGATGGTCTCAGGGAACTATAAACCGGTAAGAAAATGAAAAATTTTTTCAATTCGATCTCACCCAATCTGCGCGGCCTGCACGCATCACTCCAAAGATTTTATTCTATGTGCATCATGCATGACAACAAACCCTATCACAGGGCGTGTTGTTGCATGTGTTGTTGCCGCTAAGCGATCGTTGATCCTTGCGCAACAAGCCAGTGATTTGACCTTGCCGTGTGACGGGCAATTGGTACACGGGCTCCAAAAAACACACAATAAAAAATCAATTAATTAACAACAATAAAACTTTACAACTATGTCAAACTTACGATTCGAAACATTACAATTGCACGCAGGCCAAGATGTTGATCCCACAACCGGTTCACGCGCTGTGCCCATCTACCAAACCACTTCTTATGTGTTCAAAAATTCTGAGCACGGGGCAAACTTATTTGCACTGAAAGAATTTGGCAACATCTACACGCGCATCATGAACCCAACCTCCGATGTGTTTGAAAAGCGCATAGCAGCTTTGGAAGGTGGTGTGGCCGCGTTGGCTGTTGGCTCTGGCCAGGCTTCTCAGTTCATCGCCCTTAACAATATCTTGCAAGTGGGCGACAACTTCGTTTCCACTTCCTTTTTGTATGGAGGCACCTACAATCAATTCAAAGTTGCTTTCAAGCGACTGGGCATTGATGTGCGCTTTGCCGAAGGCGATAAGCCCGAAGCCTTTGAAAAACTCATCGACAAAAAAACAAAAGCGATTTATTTAGAGACCATCGGCAATCCGGGTTTCAACATCCCCGACTTTGATGCCATCGCTGCGTTGGCAAAGAAGCACGACCTTCCACTTATTGTTGACAATACGTTTGGTGCGGCCGGCTATCTCTTTCAACCAATAAAGCACGGAGCCAATGTGGTTGTTGAATCAGCAACAAAATGGATTGGCGGCCACGGCACTACCATTGGTGGTGTGATTGTGGATGGTGGAAACTATAATTGGGGCAATGGCAAGTTTCCTCAATTTACAGAACCTTCGGAAGGATATCACGGCTTGAAATTCTGGGATGTGTTCGGTGAGGGCAACCCGCTTGGCCTGCCCAACATTGCGTTCATCATCCGTGCGCGTGTGGAAGGCTTGCGCGATTTTGGCCCGTCACAAAGTCCATTCAATTCTTTCCTGCTTCTTCAAGGTTTGGAAACTTTGTCATTGCGGGTTCAGCGTGCTGTTGACAATGCATTGGTGTTGGCGCAGTGGCTGGAAGAAAATCCATTGGTGGAAAGTGTTAACTATCCTGGCTTGCAAAGCAGCACGTATCATAAACTTGCCAAAAAATATTTGCGCAATGGCTTTGGAGCGGTGCTTTCGTTTACTGTAAAAGGTACACAAGAGAACGCCACAAAATTTGTGGACAGCCTGAAGTTGGTAAGTCATTTGGCCAACGTGGGCGATTCAAAAACTTTGATCATTCAGCCTTCGGCCACTACACATCAGCAATTGTCGGAAGAAGAAAAACTGGCGAGCGGTGTGTTGCCAACGTTATTGAGAATTTCCGTTGGCACCGAACACATAGACGACATCAAAGCAGATTTGGAGCAGGCGTTTGATAAAGTGTTTTCGAAGGAGTTGGTTGCGTAAGTTGCTGGTTTAAAGTTTCGGGTTGGTTCGCAATATTGGGCGGTCGAGTGCAGCGGGCAAGGGATTGTAGAGGAAAGCTCCGCTTTGCGAGAGCCCTCGTTTAATCAGGGCCCGAAGTGGGTGGGCTTGTGCCCGGGCGGACTTGGAACGGAAAGCCCGGTGGCCATTGCGCCTCGCTTTGGCCATGCCCCCAGTGAAATGCCTCAACTGTCAACACCCGTTTTGGACTCTAAACCCGAAACTTTAAGCTTTATAAAAAAGTCATTTGATGATAAAAACAGATTCAGTGTTTCACTATCCAAAAGAATTTGCGTTGGAGGCTGGAGAGAAACTTCTTGGCTTCCAACTTAAATACACAACACTTGGCCAGCTTAACAAAGAGCGCAACAATGTGGTGTGGATATGCCATGCCCTCACCGGCAGTTCTGATTTTACAGATTGGTGGAAGCAGTTGTTTACCGAAGGCCCTTTCGATCCGCAGAAATATTTTGTCGTTTGCGCCAATGCGCTGGGTGGTTGCTATGGTTCCACGGGTCCTCTGTCGCTCAATCCAAAAACAGACCAGCCATATTACCATCAGTTTCCTTCCATCACCAACCGCGACATTGTGCGGGCCTTTGATGAGCTTCGGAGAAATTTGGGCATCACAAAAATCCACACCCTGCTGGGCGGATCGCTGGGTGGACAGCAAGTGTTGGAGTGGGCCATTCAGCAACCCGATTTATTTGACCACATAATTCCCATTGCCTCCAACGCCTATCACTCGCCCTGGGCAATTGCCATAAACGAAGCACAGCGCATGGCTATTGCTGCGGACGCCACTTGGAAAGAAAATGACCCACGTGCCGGCAACGAGGGAATGAAAGCGGCACGTGCCATGGGCATGATTTCGTTTCGCACCTATCAAACTTATCAGCAAACGCAAAGTGAAAACAATGCCGATGTGTTGGACAACTTCAGGGCTTCTTCCTATCAGCGTTACCAGGGACTGAAATTATCTAACCGCTTCAATGCGTTTACCTATTGGGTGTTGACCAAAGCGATGGACAGCCATCATGTGGGCCGTGGAAGGACAAGCACTGAAGCCGCATTGAAAATGATAAAAGCAAAAACATTGGTGATAGGAATTGATTCCGATTTGTTGTTCCCAATTCATGAACAAAAATATTTATCGCAGAATATCAACGGGGCACAGCTTGCCACGCTTTCTTCCTTGCATGGCCACGATGGATTTCTGGTGGAGTTCGACCAATTCAAATCAGTGGTACGAAATTTCTTGAAAATGGAAGTTTCTGGAACTTTAAATAAAGAAGTAGCCGACAGGCAAAAGTTGGCAGTAGGCAGTCCCGATAGCTATCGGGAGCAGTAGGCAGTTTGTGCATCACACTAACAATTCAACTCATCACACATAAACACATGAAAAAGAAAATGAAAATAGGATTGTTTGGTTTTGGCTGTGTAGGCCAGGGCCTCTATCACGTATTGCACGAAACACATGGCGTGAAAGCAGAGATAAAAAAAATCTGCGTGAAGCACAAAGACAAGCAACGGCCCATTGATGTTTCCTATTTTACCTTCGAGGCCACCGATATTTTAAATGATCCTGAAATTGATGTGGTGGTAGAACTCATTGACGATGCCAACGCAGCATTTGAAATTGTGAAGAAGGCTGTTGAAAAGGGAAAGCATGTTGTCACTGCCAACAAGAAAATGCTGGCCGAGCATCTTCAAGAAATTTATGACCTTCAGCAGAAATACGACCGCTCTATTTTGTACGAAGGTTCGGTGTGTGGAAGCATACCCATCTTGCGCAACTTGGAAGAGTATTATGACAATGATATGATCACCAGCATTGAAGGCATATTCAATGGCTCTACCAATTACATACTCACCAAAGTATTTGAAGAGAAGAGAAGTTACCCAGAAGCATTGAAGGCCGCGCAAGATTTAGGCTTTGCCGAAAGCGATCCATCGTTGGACGTAAAAGGCTACGACCCAAAGTTTAAACTTACCATTGCCATTGCCCACACGTTTGGTGTTTTTGTGAAGCCCGAAGACATAATCAACCTGGGCATAGATAAAATTTCGGAAGCAGACCTGCAGTACGCCAAAGAAAACAAACTCACCATAAAGTTGGTGGCCCGTGCCTACAAACTCGGTGGTAAAATCGTTGGCTTTGTGGCGCCCCAATTTATTCCGCAAGACCACATGCTTGCTTCGGTGCGCAATGAATACAATGCCGTGTTGGTGGAAGGCGCTTTCGCGGAAAAGCAAATATTTATTGGCAAGGGAGCGGGCAGCTACCCAACCGCCTCGGCTGTTCTATCCGATATTTCGGCCCTCACTTTTGACTATCGCTATGAATATAAAAAGTTCACACAGGGAGAAGGGTTTTCTTTTTCCAATGATGCGGTTGTGGATGTTATCATAAGTTTCCAGGATAAGACATTAGTTACCCCAAGTGATTTTGAAAATTTCGGAGGCGTATTTCACGTAGATGAATGTCCATACATGACGGGTTCCATTACACTCGAAAAATTGCAGGCCCTATCCAAAAGGGATCATGTGAGTGTGATCTTATCTCCGCAGTTGAACTTGCAGCCTGTTGGGCAGAAAGTGGCTGATGAGGTTTTGTCGGCTTAGGCCTTGAAGTAGCTTGAATCGGTTGCGCCAATACAACTATTTAGGTTGGATTTACGAAAGTTTTGGGTAGATTGGTTCGTATATAAACGAGTTGTGGGTAACCTTTAACAAAGTATGGTCATCGGTGACAAATTAGAATTTGCAGTTGAATATTCCTTTGCGGACAATTACCCTA
>JANOQB010000055.1:0-4396 GCA_031422215.1 Cytophagales bacterium
GGAGAAGGATGAGGCGGCAGGAACCCGTGCGTGACAGAAAGTGCAGCCAACATGGGCAACCCCACATATACGGCTGGAAGTTTGAAGCGATAGGCAACCGAGCAAATGAGTGGAAAGACGAGCACAAACCCCACATTATAAAAAAGGGGGATGCCAATAACAAAACCCGTGATCATCAATGCCCATTGAATGCGGCTTTCACCAAACAGTTTCATCAAGCCACCAGTTATTTGTTGAGCGGCACCACTTTCGGCCACGAGCTTGCCCAACATGGCACCACAGATAACCACCACAGCCAGCGACCCCAACATATCGCCAAGTCCCTTTTGCACCGACCCACTTATTTTTGAAACATCGAGACCTAACAATAATCCCGCAAGGATTGAAACAACCAGAAACGAAAGAAAGGCGTTGATCTTAAAATAAGAAATGAGCACTACCAAAAATACAATGCAGAGGAGGACGATAAGAAGAGACATTTCTATTTATTGATGTGGAATTTCGGATCAGAACTTATCAGGCATCTGTGTGATCTTAATAACAATTTCATGCTCGTCCCCTTCTTTATCCTTCAGCGTCAATTTCACTTTGGGGTTATCGCGTTCCAGATTAGCTTCAACGTGAGTGATCTTATTATCAAGCAAATGCTTTTCAATTTCCTTTTGGAGAATTACCAACGCATTGGCCAAGTCAACTTCGAGGGGGCTTGGGTTATAGGAGATGGTTTTCATGGTATGGAGTAAAAGATATTAGATATTAGATGTGAGATTTGAGAATTTAGAAGTCAGAATTTAGAAGTCAGAAGTCAGAAGGAGTTTGGGTTTGTCCCGATAGCTATCGGGATTGAATTTGTTTTTGAATTTGAATTTGGTGTTGAGTTTGAATTTGAGTTTGAGTTTGAATTTAGAAGTCAAGAATAATCAAGAATTTGGATTACCAACGGATCAGTGCAGAGGCCCACGTGAATCCACTGCCAAATGCTGCCAAACAAATTAAGTCATTTTCTTTGATTCTTCCTCCTGCCCACGCCTCGCTCAGTGCAATGGGTATGGAGGCAGCCGTAGTGTTTCCATATCGCATGATGTTGTTATAAACTTTTGAATCGGGCAGTTGTAATTTTTGCTGGATGAACTGACTGATGCGCAAGTTGGCCTGATGCGGCACCAACAAATCGATGTCTTCTTTTTTTGCATCGTTGGCCACAAGGGCTTCGTTGATCACCTCCAAAAAACGCACCACCGCATGTTTGAACACCTGACTTCCATTCATCACCACTTTGAAATGCGTGGTGTCCATGATTTGCTCAGGTTGCCGCTCTTCACGCGGGCGGCTGCTGCCGGGGTCGCGCACATAAAGTTCCTCGGCAAAACGTCCGTCCGCATGCAGGTGTGTAGAAAGGATGCCGGGCTTATCGGAAGGTTGGAGGATGGCAGCCCCGGCACCATCGGCAAAAATCACGGCCGTGTTCCTTCCGCGCGTGGTCATGTCAATGGCAGTTGATTGTATCTCCGCGCCCACCACCAGAATGGTTTTATACATGCCCGACTTAACAAATTGATCGGCTACCGAGAGCGCATAAATAAATCCTGAACAGGCGTTGCGGATATCCAGCGCACCAATGCTCTCCAAACCTAATTCGCGTTGCAGCAACACCCCCGAACCCGGAAAGAAATAGTCGGGAGTTATGGTTGCAAACACAATGAACTCAATGTCTTTTTCGGTAAGATGCGCCCGTTCCAAGGCTATGCGGGTGGCCTTGGCCGCCATGTTGGCAACGGTGTCTTTGGCAGGATCGATATACCTTCTTTCTTTGATTCCCGTCCGCTCAACAATCCACTCATCATTGGTATCCATAATGCCTGAGAGATACTCGTTGGTGATGATGGTTTCCGGCACATGATGTCCCAACCCTACGATTTTTGAATAGCACATAAAGAGATTGTTAGCTCCGCTAAGGTAGGTAATTGTCGCCTAATGGAATTTTGGTTTTTTGTTAACGGTGTGCGACAGCTTTATAGTCTTGCAATTTCCTGCTTTTTGCCGAAGCCGTGCCCTTCTTGGAATTCTTATCCCGTTTGGGCACTGACTTTAGAATGCAGACAGAGCCAAGAAAAAATTATCTGTTTGCAGGTGAAGAACACCTGCAAAGGCGAGAGGTGAAGAACACCAATAAAGGCGAGTGACTGGGTTCAATGAAAACCTTAGTAGAATGGAATGCTGTATGTAGTACGCAACCTTATTACATCTTACTAATTCGCTTTGAGGTATGATAAGATAATAAGGTTGATTGAATTCCTTGGATCAACCATTCTACTAAGGTTTAACCCAGATTATTCAATAGCCCCGACCCTGCCTACCGGACAGCCTTGCCGGTTGGCAGTGAGATTGCACTTTTGTTTTACAACCGTAATCACTCATTGAAGTACAGGGTCACATCTTTTTTTCGATGAAAGAAAAGAACTCGCTTTTGAAACCATGAAAAGTTTTCATGAACGCGCTGAGTTCGTCCTGCAAGGTTTCATGCACTTCATAGTATTCTTTTTCATCCTGCATTTCCCTTAGCATATCGGCCAGCTTATGCTCATGGTTTTTGATTTTTTTGCGAAGGGTGTCTATCAGTTCGCCACCATAATATGTGATCACATTCTGAAAGTGGCTCACCTTCTTTCTGTCGTCAGGCAAAATGCCCTTGGCCGAATATTTGTCCAACAATTTTTGAAAAAAGGATACCTCTTGTTTCCAAAGCACGGTGGTGGAAAGCCATTCCAAACTGCTTTGGTGCATGTCTAACAAACTGGGTTCTACAACATATTTTCCGGAATTTAGCAAGGCGGAGATCATGGTGTTATTGGTTTAAAGTTTAACATGAGGGAAGTTGCGTGATTGGCACAATGAAAGTAATGATTTCCGTCATCATGTTGAAAAAAAAACACAGGATTATAAAAGGGCTTCAAGGAACCCTTGTTTTGGCACATGGCCAACCTTTAAGGCAAACTATTTCTTGACCAAACCCGCGCACTTGGTGGAGCTCTTCTCCATCAAGCACGCTGGGTGCATGAAAAATTGTACTGACCACAAAATTCAAAGATCTCTTACTTTCAATTCAATTTTAGTTGTTCATATTTGGTTTCAATTACTGATTTGTCATACATCCCTGGCAAACACATCCAATCAAAAAAAATTCTTATGGCACACGTTGCAAACAAAATGAAACGGAGTAAGAAAATATCCACTCACCGCTTTCCAAAAATGCGTTGAAAGGGTTTTATGGTTTGGCCTATGAAACCTTCTGGAAAATTTTCTTTGTCGGGAAGTCCTATCGCAAGGTTTTCATCATCATCAGGCCAGTAGGTTGTTTTGAACAGATAATCCCACACGCTAAGGGTGATGCCAAAATTAAACCCGCGCGGAAACCTGTCCGGCATTTCTTTGGCATGATGCCACAAGTGCATCTGAGGCCCATTGAGCACATACTTGAAAAAACCCAAGGGCACGTTCAGGTTGGCATGACCAAACTGGCCTATCACTAATGTGAAAATATGCACGATAAAAAAATCGGTGATGCCAAAACCGATCATGGCAAGCGGGATATACTCCAGTGTACGGTACAAAATATTTTCCATCCAATGATAGCGGAGCAGCGCAGCAAAACCCATTTGTTTGGTGCTGTGGTGCACCTTGTGAAATTCCCACATCCAATCCACGTGGTGGTAGAGCCGGTGGATGTTCCATTGCATAAAATCGCGCAAGACAAAAATCAAAAGCAACTGGGCCCACCCGGGCATGTTGCCTACGTGTATGGCCACCAGATTGGTTATTCCAAAGAGCCCTAAAAAATCACTGAAGAGTTGCACACCCACCATGGAGAGGGCGTTGTAGGCGATGAGCGAAAACAGGAAGTAGTTCCAAAACATATAGAACACATCCAGCCAAAAGTGATCGCGCACAAGCGGTTGGTTTTTCCGCCACGGAAATAAGACCTCCATCAGCCAGATAAATACCGAAGCACCCACCAACCAATAGAAGTAGTTGTTCCAACTGGGATTCAGAATCTCACCGATGAAATAATTCCAATAACCGGTGTAGCCATCAGAAATTATTTTGAGGTATTTTTCCATTGGGCAAAGATGGAGATTTTATTTGTTGTGATCCATCGTTTGTGAAAGACACGAAGCTGTGGAATGAGAAAGGAAGGAGTAGCTATCTGGAGGTTGACAAAGTGGCACGCGTTGCAAACGCACAACATCGGGGATCAAATCAAATATCCTTTTGCCTGTGAAGAAAATTTCAAAGACAGAGAAGTATCACCATACTAACAGTGATAAAAAGAACTTCATTTAATTGGCCATTCCTTAACATAAAAATACTCTATTAACACTAAGTCTGAAAGTTCACT
>JANOQB010000056.1:0-4734 GCA_031422215.1 Cytophagales bacterium
AGTTATGGGATGGTGCGTGACGAAGTGGTTTGCAGTAGGTGCGGTGGCCATTTAGGTCATGTGTTTGATGATGGGCCCAAACCTACAGGGCTGCGCTATTGCATGAATTCTGCTTCCATGAAATTTGAAAAGAAGCCCAAAAAATAATTTGTAGTAACTGAACTTGCCCATGAACAAGTTCTATTTTAACCCGAGATAGTTGCAGAAACATCCGGTTAAAATTTATTGGTATGATTCCTTTTTAGGGAACAAGATAGTCTTGATGAAGTTTCCTCACCGATAGAGCGGATTTTCAATCTGAGTACTAAAAACCCAGCAGACCTCAACACTGCAATGGCGGCTGCCGAAACACTGATTTTATTTTATTACTTTAATGGAAACTTTCCATCTCCCTGAAAAATATTATCTCAATATTGATCCTGGTGTGCTGCGCAAAGGCCCTCTACGCCCAGCAGGGTAACCATACCGATGCACTTTTCGCGGCTGGCCAACAACTCTACGATGCCGGCAAATACCAACCCGCAGCCGATAGCCTTGACAAAGCAGCAATGCTTTTTGAATTTCAAAAAGACTTAGCAGGCCAGGTGAAGTCGTTGAATCTGTTTGGCGAGTGCATGGCCAATATGAACCGATGTGAGCAAGCCGTTGAGATTCTTGACCGGTCGCTCAAAATCGCACTAAACAATTTCAAACCACAATCGTCCGAAGTTGCCTATAGTTATTATTATTTGGCCAGGGCACTTGGCGGATGTTCGCGCAAACACATTGAAGCGATTGAGCTTATGCGCAAGTCTATCCATTTGAAACGAAATTTATTTGGCGAAGGGAATGAGGTTGCCTTCGACTACACCTTCCTTGGCTATATATTTAATAGTGCCGCACAATACGACAGCGCATTTTATTATTTGAACAAGGCCATGAAGATTAGGGAAAAGAATCTGCCCGATGATGATATTGAAATTTCAAACACACTTCATTATTTAGGATTGAATTATGAAAACAAAAGCGACCTCGGCAAAGCACTGGACTATTATTTAAAATCGTTGAGCATAAGAACAGCCAAGCTGAACCCTTTGCATGTCAATATCTCGAATAGCCTCCACCAGATTGGAAGTATTTATCAGAAGTTGGGAAACATGGATCGCGCGCTGGAATATTTTCAACAAGCATTGGCCATCCGGATTAAGTCCCTTGGCGAGAACCATGCGAACGTGGCGGGCAGTTACATCACTATCGGTACGTTGTATGGTGCCATCTTCAATTATCGGCAAGCCATACATTACATCAAACAAGGCAATGCTATCCTTGAAAATATTTACGGCAGCAAAAGTGATATACTGCCAACGTACGATGCCTATCTCGGAAGGATGTTTGGCCAAATAAACGAACATGAAAACGCGATCAAGCATCTGAAGAAGGCACAGGCTGAGGCCGAAAAAAACCTGGGGCCTAAACATTTGTACTTGGGGATTGTCTATGCCTTCGTTGGAGATTACCGTGCCGACAACAAGGCCACTCAACAAGCCGAAACTTATTTTAAGAAAGCGATTACTATTTTTCGTGAAGCCTCGGGCATTAATTCGGTGCGCGAGGCCGATGTGCTTTCCAAGATTGCTTCCATTCATTTAAAAAACAAAAACTATAAAGAGGCACGCTCGACCTATACACAGGCGCTAAGTATCTATCGAACTAAAGTGGGCAATCAAAACCCGAAAGTTTCATCCATGTATCTATCGCTTGGAGATGTAAACCAAGAAGAGAAACGGTTTGAAATGGCATTGACCCATTATCAAAAGGCGTTGGTTTCGATGTCAACAGGTTTTGTGGATACATTAAATTTTTCTGCCAATCCCACGCTCGCTCAACTCGACAACAAGCCACTCGCCCTCCGCGTTGTCGGAAAGAAAGCGATGGCCTTTGTTAATCTGTCCGGTGCTAGCGTTGAAAATTTAAAACATGCCCATGTCATGTATCAATTCGCCATTGACCTGATTGGCGATATCGCATCGGGTTATAATCTTGAAAGTGCCCGGATTGAATTGGAGAAAGAAAGCAGGTCAACATTCAACAAGGCGATGCACGTTGCTCATTTGCTTTATGAAAAAACGAAAGATGAAAAGTACAAGCAGGCTGCCTTTTCCATTTCAGAAAAAAGCAAGTCGGCCATGTTGCTCGAAAACATCCGCGACAGCCAAGCAAAATTTTTGGGCGGTGTGCCAGACAGCTTGATTGGAAAAGAGCGTGACTTTAAAATTGAACTTGCCTATTATCAAAGTGCATTGCACAGGGCCGAAAACAAGAAAGATACCGCAAGCATACACGTGCAGGAAAAGAATATTTTTCAAGCGCAGGAGCAATTCAATTCATTGAAAAGAAAATTGGAGAGGAACTTCCCTTCCTATTTTAATTATAAGTATAAAACAGCAAAACCTTCGATAGAAAAAATCCAGCAATCACTGGCCAAAGGTGCAGCGGCCATGATAGAATTTTATGTGGATGATAGCACTGTCTATACGTTCACCATTTCCAAAAACATTATTTCGTTTGATAAAATCAAGAAGGATGAACGGCTCATTAAACTCATGAATGATTATGAGAAATGCCTAACCAATGTTGACTTTATTTTGAACGCACGCGATGAGGCCGACCGTCTTTATACTTCATCGGCTCATGAACTTTATGAAATCCTATTGAAGCCTACCCTCAATAATATTGACCCTTCTGTTACCAAGCTTATCATCATCCCGGACGACCGGCTCTCACAATTCAGCTTTGGAACATTGCTCAGTAAAAAACCATCCGGCAATATTCCTGATTACAAAAACCTGGACTACCTCTCAAAACGATTCCGAATCAACTATGTCTATTCATCATCTCTTGTCAATAATGCGTTCACGCATAAAAAACCAAAATTATCCTTTGCAGGGTTTGCGCCCACCTACAAAGGCAATCAGTTTGCAAACATTGACTCGCTGGCACACCCCATGGCGCAATTGGTTGTAAGGAGCGGAAACTTGCCGTTGGCCGGTGCGGCAGAAGAAGTAAATTCAATATCACAGCTAATGGGTGGCGAGTCGTTTATAAATCAAGAAGCAACCGAAACGAATTTCAAATTGCATGCGGCCGATTATGGAGTGCTCCACTTGGCCATGCATAGTTTGCTCAACAACGAAGACCCAAATTATTCGGAGCTTTTGTTCAATCATGAAAATGATTTGGAGAATGACGGATACCTACATGTGTCAGAAATCTACAACCTACAACTCAATGCAGCGATGGTCGTACTGAGTTCGTGCAGCAGTGGTTACGGAAAAATCCAACAAGGCGAAGGGCCCATAAGTTTATCGCGGGCCTTTAGTTATGCCGGTTGCCCCAGCGTGGTGATGAGCCTTTGGAAAATCCCTGACGAGGTTACCAATCAGGTGATGACGAACTTTTATCAGGAATTAAAAAACGGTAAACAAAAAGATGAAGCATTAAGACTTGCCCAGTTGAAATTTTTGAGCGGGACGAACGACCCGCTTTATCACCATCCTTATTTTTGGGCGGGCTTTGTGGTGATGGGGGATGCGAGTGCGCTGCCCGAGAAATCTTTTACATGGATAATTTTTTGGGGCGTTGCCATAGCCATAGGGCTGATATTTTTTGTGAGGAGAAAAAATTCAATGGCTAAAGTTGAATAGGTTCAACTATAAATAAATGCCGACCAAGAAGCCGTTCCGTAGGTCGCGGCAAGACCTATAAGGTTTTTAAAACCTTATAGGTCTGAGGGGAAAAACAAACAGCTTAATAAGGCGGAAATAGAAATAGATAGAAGAAAAAGGAATTAGGAAAATATTACTCCATTTTTTTTAACAACCGGTTCGCAGCTTCATGTTTGAAATGTCCCACTTGGTCAGCTATTGAAGTCAGTGCCACTTTGCCCTCGTCCAAGTTGCCTGATTGTATCAAAGCCAATGCCCGGTACCATTCCGCTTGTTTTGAATAACGGCTTCCCGCTATCACATCAGATTTCAACAGTGCGTTGGCCTTAGCAAAATTTTCTTGGTACAAATAGCTGAGTGCGTTATAAAATACCACTGTGGCATTTTCCTTTTCATTTGTTGAGGCCTGTTCAAAATAAATTGTGGCATTTGTAAAATCTCCTTGGGCATATAATTGAAATGCTTTTTCTTTTGCAGAACCATCGCTTTCGCCACGCACAAGGTTGGAAAGGGGATATGGCTCTGCAAGTTCGTTATTGACCAAGGTTTGAAGGTCGGGTGTGGCTACCATCAAGCGCACTACTGCCCCAACGGAAATTAAAAGTAAAAGTGAGGCGGCCATGCGGAACCATAATTTTTTGGTGATGGGCCTTTGTGCGGAAGGTTGTTGAATTGAACTCAATTGCCTCTCCCTGAAATTCTCAAGGTAAATTTCTACGGCTTCTTCGCTTCCTAATTTATTTTCGAGATGTACTATGCCTTCGGCTATGCTTCGGGTTACTTCGTCATTCTTTATCAGTTGCTTTATTTCCATGGAAGTTTTATGGTCTGTTAGGCCGTGGAGATAGTCGTGGATTAGTTCGTAGTTGTATTTGGTTTTCATTTAGTTACTGGTTGCTGGTTTGCGCGTGGCGGGCTTAGGTGGGACTGGGTGGGACATTTGTGCTGTTGATTACTGATTACTGATTACTGATGCCGTCCCGATAGCTATCGGGAACTGATTACTGATTTGCCGACTACCACCTACTGC
>JANOQB010000057.1:0-12378 GCA_031422215.1 Cytophagales bacterium
ACCTCACCCCTGCCTGTCCGGCAGGCAGGCCTAATCCCTCTCCACAAAAGAGGGGAACGCTCGATTTCAATGCGTTCGCAAACATGACAAAGTAGAATTAAATACAGAAGCTATGACAAAAATACTTGACATGACTCCGCTGGGAATGAAATTTACAGTCCTAAAAAACAGTATCGATACAAATGGAAAATCATTGGACTTGCAGTGGGAACTGCTACCGGGGTGCAACATGAATGACCCCCTGGTTCATACCCATCCAAATGCCATTGAAACGTACGAGATATTGGAGGGCGAAATGGAGTTCTTCGTAAAAGACAAATGGTTGCCTGCAAAGAAAGGTGACAAACTCACTGTGCCGATGGGGGTGACTCATACCTTCAGAAATCCAACAGATAAAAAAGTATTGGTTTACAATACCCACCAGCCTGCCCTGATGATGGAAGAGTACTTTGAAGATGTTTGTAAAGTATTGGATAAAGTAACCAGCAACAGGACAAAGGAATTTAAAATGAACCTGAAGGCCAAGTTATATTTGGGTGTACTGATGAGCAATTACCGAAACGACATTGTGGCGATAGTTCCACCAGATTTTGCTGTTAGGATCCTTGGCTTTGTTGGAAAACTAATGGGAATAAAATATTGATGCGTATTTTGTTTGTCACTGTTTTTCTTCGTGAGCAAACATGCGCAACATAAAAGCAGGCAGGCCGATTAAACTTAATTTTTCTTCTCTGCAGTCTCCCGCTTTTCAGGGACTCTCGCGGAACCAAGCTATGAGGGTAAGGTTGCAGAGGCAAACAATGAAAGGCGCAGAGTCCCGAGGCGGATCTGCGAGGAATTAAAAGATATGAAATTGAATTGGAGCAGCACTAGAAATCTATCGAGCCTTAGGTTTGAAATTCGTTGCTGCTGCAATTGTCCCATCGCCCTTGAGACGCTACTTTAAGGTGAATCAATAATCGAAACCAAACATGAGCAACTAAAAATTGAAAGAAAAGGCATGTGCCCTGTGTATTCCCGGTTGAGTGCAATTTGTAATGCACCCGTCACTACACTGGTGTTTGGCCACACCGTTCTTTCCCTTACCTTTGCACGGTAACTAAATTATAGAAATGAAAATTTTTGGAACGTTCGCATTACTACTTGTTATTGTACTATTCTCCAGTTGCTCTAAAAAGTGCAAAAACGAAGCCCCACGGGCAAGGATACTGAATAATGGAACCAGCACGGCAAGTGTTCAGATTAAAACATCTGATGGAAATACGGTAAACATCAACAATGTTGATCCTAAAACTGCCTCTCCCCATGCAAGTTACGCAGCCGGAAAAATTACGTTCACAATAACCGTTACAGTTAGTGGCACCAAAACTGACTTTGTAAAAGATGTGGTTGTAAGCAACTGCTATGATTATGACATTTCAATTGATGCGGGCAACGTAATAACGACTACAGCAATAGACAGAAATGGTTAGAAAACTGAATTTGCCATTTCAACGAGAAGTTCTCAAACACGTTTAGCCCTACTTTGTCATCTTGGGAAATTAATGTAAAAGAAGGAGTTCTTAATCTTCTGTGTTTCTCTGTGAAAGCTCTGTGATAAAATTAAATCCACCACCGCAGAGAGCTCCAAGAAAACACAGACTGAGTCTCAAATTTTATGATCTCCATTTTTCAGTAATATGCCGACAAAGCAGGATTTGTATAAGCGTGGCTGTCATTCACGATTCGGAGCCAAAGTCAGTAGCGTTCAAACGATTGCCATTAACCCGTAGCGCCTGCTAGCAAATACAGAACCGCCATGCGCACCGCCACGCCATTCTCCACCTGGTCCAAGATTACCGACTGTTGCGAGTCGGCAGCATCGCTGGTAAGTTCCACACCACGGTTGATAGGCCCCGGGTGCATCACCACAATTTGCTTTTTCAAACCGTCCAGCATTTTTTTGTTGATGCCGTAGTAGAGCGAGTATTCCCGTAAGGAAGGAAAATATTTTATCTGCTGGCGCTCCAGTTGTATGCGCAGCACGTTGGCCACATCGCACCACTCCAAAGCTTTTTTCACATCCAATTCTACTTGCACGCCCAGCGAGCTAATAAACTTTGGCAACAACGTGGGCGGGCCACACACCATTACCTTGGCCCCCAGCTTTTGAAGTGCAAAAATATTGGAGAGGGCAACACGCGAATGGAGTATGTCGCCAATGATTGCCACTTTTTTTCCTTCTACAGAACCGAGCCGCTCGCGTATGGAGTAGCTGTCGAGAAGTGCCTGCGTGGGATGCTCGTGCGTGCCATCACCGGCATTTACAATATTTGCTTTTATGTGTTTGCTCAAGAAGTGTGGCGCGCCCACGCTGGCATGGCGCATCACCACCATGTCCACCTTCATGGCCAGGATGTTGTTCACCGTATCCAAAAGTGTTTCACCTTTTTTTACTGAACTGGTGGAGGCTGAAAAATTCACCACATCGGCCGATAGCCTTTTCTCTGCCAGCTCAAAAGAGAGACGTGTGCGTGTTGAGTTTTCAAAAAAAATATTGGCGATCGTTACATCCCGCAAGGATGGCACCTTTTTTATGGGCCGGTTGATCACTTCTTTGAATGTGTCGGCTGTTTCAAAAATCAACTCGATGTCCTTACGGGTTATGTTTTTGATGCCTAACAAGTGACGTTGACTGAGCGTGGACATGTGCGTTTATTCCTTATTGATTAACCAGATCTTGTTTTGTTTATATCCCTGTGCTTGCAGCTCCACCAATACCCGCTGCGACTCAAGCGTGTTCACAAATTTTCCCACGTAGTCGGCCGCTATCGGCAGGTCGCGCGTGTTGGTGCGGTCCACCAGCACCAGGAGTTCAACTTTGGCGGGCCGGCCAAAGGCAATCATGGCATCGAGGGCGGCCCTCACCGTGCGCCCGGTAAAAAGCACATCGTCAATAAGCACCACATCTTTTCCTTCAATAACAAAAGGCACTTTTGTTTCACTTGCCTTGGCTGGTGTGTCGCGCCTTCTAAAGTCGTCACGGTGAAAGGTGGTGTCCAAGTAACCTAACGGGATATCTTTTTTTGTGAGCAGCAGCAATTTTTCCTTTACCAATTCAGCAAGAAAAATTCCCCGTGGCTGAAGGCCCAGGAAAACACAATTTTCAAACGAAGAATGATTTTCAATCAGATGCTCGCAAAGGCGGCTCAGGGTTATATCAAGCAGGTGTGAATCAAGAATCAGTTTCTTCTGCATAAGCCTGCGCGAAAATAGTAAAAAGGAATGGTACTATTGGTATTTCAGTTTGTTAATAAAAAGCACAGTTCTATCCTGGCCTTCCCTTCCGTGCCTGTGATCGCGGATGTACTGGATACCGTAGGCAATAAAATACGGATCGTACCAATATTCCAAGGCACTGGATTCGGTATCCCGCTCCCGAACGAAATCGGTATCAAATTTTGACGACAATTTTTTTGTCGATTTGCCCTCCAGCACCTGACTGTTGTTTATGATTTTGGTGTGCAGGTCGTTATCAAACAGATAGAGCAATCCCAGATGATCGCCCTTGGGTGCCAATTTCACAAATTGATCGTAGGTAAAAGTCTTCACGTCATTTATTTCAAACGCATTGTCCCATTTCACTTCACCGGCTCCATCCAACCCGAGTATGGAGGCATGCGTGTATCTGTAGCCATCGAAGATACGGTCGTTACGGACAGAAGAATAATAGCGTCCACCCCCAAAACTGCTGTATGGATTTGTGTAGATATACCGAGGGTAGAATGATTCGCTGAGCAATAAATATTGATTTTGATAGGGCACAAGCTCATGCACCAGAAACCGGTACGACAACCGGATTTTCCGGCCCTTCATTTTTCTTTTTTCAATCCTCTCCTTCACCCTCAGCTCACGTTTTGGCCTCATGAACTTGAAAAAATTTTCCTGATCAATAAAGTTATAGTACTTCATGGTGAAGGTGCCATCGGGTTTTATTTCGGAAGTAAAATATCCCCGGCTGTATTCTGCGTTGCGCACACCAAACACACCGGCCACCAACAGGGTGTTGTCTGGTTTTCTAAAGGATTTTGCCAGCAGCAGATATTTGTCGGTTTCCCCTTCCAACACAGTTGTGTTCAGCAGGTCGCCATCGGCCGAGTAGCTGCGCACCCATAGCACTTTTTTCCGTTGCAGGTTACGGTTGCTAACAATAATATCGATGAGGCCATTGTCGAGGGTTTTCATCTCACTGATCTCTCCGATGTCGTTAAAGAAGCCCGGCAAAAGGCGGGCACGCTCATTGACAAAACTAAAGTGGAGCACCACAGGCCGAAGGTTGAAATATCCACCTATGAGAATGGCGTTGGTAGAAATATTAAAATCGGTGGGGCCAAAGGGTATCAGGTTTTTAACTAAGTACCTTTTATATTCACCGGTGCGCGCACTCAGGGCAATCACAACGAAGTCAAAGTTTCCATACACGCTTGCGCGGAGCAGCATAAATACCCGGTCCTTCTGGGAAACCACTTTCGAAACAACCAAGTTTTTCTCTATGGAAATAGTACCACGCCAGTTTTCGGTAAATGAAGTGTCGGTCTTTACCAATTCAAGTCGGTCGGTTGTCTTTCCTTTTATCCTGCGATATATCAAGATACCCTCTTTGGCAAGCGATGCTACTTTTGGATTTTCAGCATCATCGCGCTGTTCCAATACTTGTTCGTAGCGGCCTGCCTCAATCACCTGCCCCGAGCAGGTAAGGGCTGAGCAAACAGCTAAAAGAAGATTAATCGATCTTGATTTTATTGATGTAAAAAACATTCCGGTGCGTATCTTCTGATTGCTTTTCCTGGTCTTTGATATGTTGATAACCCCACGAATACAAATTGGTTCCATACCAAAACCGAACATGGCCGTTGTCAGAATCCGAGCGTACTATTTCTTCGGGTTTTCGCAAGGTAGATTGCAACGTATCGTAGTCATTTTCATCCGGTGTTCCGCGCATCACTCTTATTTCTTTTTCCTTTTTATAGGCAATGGCCACACTGCCCTTATTGAAAATGAAGTCGGAGGTTTGTTCAATCCCACTAGTTTTTTTGTCTTCCAGCACAAGCCCGTAATCGGTCGTCAGCTTCCCAGTTAAGTCGAAGCAAATCACCGATGATTGCAAGACTTTGGCTTCACCCACTAGCGAGGGGGCACTGTTGAATTGATAGGGCGGGCTGTAGTAGCGGCTCATAAATGGGTTATAAGAATACGGATTGCCATACATGTAGGGACTTGAAAAGCCAGGCCCATACGGGTTGGAGTTAAAATTGGAAGCAGGCTGATATATTTCTGCGAGCAAGGCAAACCCTTCGGGCGATTCTTCGAGCCGCATGACCGTAGCATACGTTTTGAAATCAGGCACTGACCCCAAATTTTTTGCCTGCAAGGAATTTGCTTTCAATTTTTCAACCCGCTTTTTCGAAAGGTGATCCAGAAAGTATTTGAGTTGCCCGAAATCATAATAGTTGATTGCCTGGTCAGCGAATGGATCGGCCAGCACCGAAAATATTCCAGATGCCATTTTGGACATGCCCATCGTCCAGGTTCCTGTTATCAGCAACTCATCGTTCACCAATGTGCTCGACAGGGCCGAGAGAATGGATTTTTTTTCGTCAATACGAATTTCATCATCCAACAACATGGCCCCGGTGGCATCAAATGTTTTTAAGATGAGCCTCTTCTTTTCCTTTTGGTTCCGGTCGATGACAATGGTATTGAAAGTATTGTTGGCGTTTATCCGCAAATCCAGCAGTTCGGTGTCGGAAATAAAAAAACCTGGAACAATTTTTAGGTTTTCTGTTGCAAGGTCGTAGATCAAAATAGCGGGGTCATTACTTACATATCCACCCAGCACAATCTCCCTATTAAGAACGCCCAGGTGTGTGACTTTAAAAGTAAGCTGTTGTTTAATGGTAAATTTTTTTATCTCACGTGTGTGCACGTGCATGGTGAAGAGTTCGAGGTCGCTTCCTTCATGTTCGCTCGTTCGGAAAAGTATGTAAATCAAATCGTCCTTATAATCGTACCCAACCAAGCGCAACCGCGCCTCCACATCCATCTCAAGGTTCCATGTTTCTGTCAGTTCTGTGTTCAAGCCAATTACTTCCCATAGTTTATTTCCATCCTTAAATTTGTCTTTGTCGCGAAGCAAAATCATCCCCTTGTCGGCCATGGGTATGATAATAAAATCTTGGTCGCTGCTACCGTGCTCGCGTTCATACCGTGCAACCTGCACAGCTTGGGCGAAAGAAGAAGCGGAAAATAAGAACGCAATCCCCACAGGCAGCAGGGAAACAAAAATCCACGATGAGACCACTTTCTTCATATACTATTTTTCGCTCATCCCTACCACGAGGTCAAACTCTTCCTCTTTTACGGGCTGCACCGAAAGGCGTGAGTTGTTCACCAGCACCATGTTGGCCAATTTCTTTTCCTGTTTAACGGCACCGAGCGTTACGGCATTCTTTAATTTGCTTACGGGTTTTATTTCAACGGCTGCCCACGCTGCGTCTTTCGGGTCAGGAAAGTGCTCGCGTGTGATTTCAGAAATGCCAACAACGGCCTTGTCGTCCATGCTGTGATAAATAAAAGCGAGATCACCTTTTTTCATGGCCTTCAAATTGTTACGGGCCTGAAAATTCCTTACCCCGTCCCACACCGCTTTTTTGTCGCGCACCAGGTCATTCCACGAAAATGTGCCGGGCTCTGTTTTCATTAACCAGTAATTCATACCGTAATTTTGTTTAGTGTTTGCTGATGTATCGGTTTAGTATTCAATCTGAAATGAAATTATTAACCCATCAAAGTAACTAAAATAGCAATTTGTATTCGTATTTTTCAGGGGTTTGATATGAATTTTAATTTGATATGAAGATTTTGATCATCCGTTTCTCTTCCATTGGTGATATTGTGCTCACCACCCCGGTGATACGCACCCTGAAAACACAAGTGGAAGATGCCGAAGTTCACTATGCCACAAAAATCCAATACAAGAGCATCCTGGAAGCAAACCCTTATATCGACAAACTTTTCTTCCTTGAAGCGGACTTGAGCAAGCTCATTGGCCAGTTGAGGCTGGAAAAATACGACTGCATCATCGACCTTCACCACAACCTGCGCACACGCATCATCAAAACTTTCTTGCCAGGAAAATCCTTCAGTTTTAACAAGATCAATTTTAAAAAATGGCTCAAGGTAAATTTGAATATAGATCAGTTGCCATCACTTCATATTGTTGACAGGTATATGCACACCGTAGCTCCGCTTGGTGTGAAGCCCGATGCGTTGGGGTTGGATTATTTTATCCCCGAAAGGGATGAAGTGCCCCGCGAATGGCTGCCAGCAACGCATCAAAAAAATTTTGTTGCCTACGCAATTGGTGCACAACATGCCACTAAAAAATTACCCTTGGCGCGCATGATCGAACTGTGCGACCGCATCAACAAACCCATTGTGCTATTGGGTGGCAGCGAAGATGCAGAGCGAGGCAAAGCCCTTCAAGAATTTTTTGAAGGCACCAACTCGCTGGAGTCATTGGAGTATGAGCCTGGGCTGGTGCAACTAAACAAGAAGACAATTATTTACAATGCCTGCGGTAAATTCAACATCAACCAATCGGCCAGCCTAATAAAAAAAGCCAGCCATGTGTTTACCCACGATACCGGGCTGATGCACATTGCCGCGGCATTTAGAAAAGAAGTGTTTTCGATCTGGGGCAACACGATACCCGAATTTGGCATGTACCCCTATCGCACCAAGTTTACGATTTTAGAGAACAAAAAAATCAGTTGCAGGCCCTGCTCAAAAATCGGCTTTCAAAAATGCCCCAAAGGCCACTTCAAGTGCATGAACGAAATCGTATTTGATTTTTATTTGCCGTAAGCAATAAAAAAAACTGCATGGCCCTTTCAAAAAAAATTGGAGAAAAGCCCTACCTTTATAGTTGAACAAAAGATAGTATGGTTGCGCCACTTCTAAATTACATATCAGCAAAAGACTACTTGAAAGTAGAGCGAGCTGCTACAGAAAAACATGAATTGCATGAAGGGCAAATAGTGACCATGTCGGGTGCATCATTGCCACATAATTATATTGTTAGGAATCTGTTTGGCCAAATTTTTTCTTTTTTAAAGGAAAAAAAATGCACAGTCTTCACGAGTGATTTGCGGGTTCATATTTTAACAACCGATTCATTTACCTATCCAGACCTTAGTATTGTTTGTGGAAAGCCAGAAATGTTGGATAATACTTTTGATACACTGACAAATCCCTCTGTGCTTATTGAGGTGATGAGCCGCTCAACAGAAAAATATGACAGGGGTACTAAGTTTTTCTACTACATGCAAATTGCCTCATTGAAGGAATATATCTTGGTCGATTCAAACTCGGTCTTTGTTCAAGTAGCAACCCGCCAAGCCGATAACTCTTGGAAGTTTGAGGAGTGGAGGGATGTTGCTGCCTCGTTCGAACTCAAGACCATTGAAAAATCGGTTGCCCTCAGCGAAGTATATGAGGATGTTGAGTTTGGATAGAACCAAATAGCTCCACCAAGTTTATCGTTTTCGAAAACAAAAAAAAGTTGCAGGCCCTGCTCAAAAATCGGCTTTCAAAAATGCCCCAAGGGCAGTTTGAAATACATAGATGTTTGGAAAATCCACAAAAGAAGATTGCAAACAATAACCTTTGCGCCTGCCTTGCCGGCAGGCAGGTCTTTGCGCCTTTGCGTCTGCCTTGCCGGTAGGCAGGTGAGACAAATATACCCGCTTTTCATTTTGCGAATTTTTAGTACTTGTTAAGAAGGGTCAAGGAGTTCTTAACGTATCCGAAAAAAAATCAAAAACCGCTCATGGTTTTGGCCTTCCGAAAAAGGCCAACAGCATTTCGTGATTCTCGTTGCACGATCTGCTCCCATTGACATTTGCACACCGCCACAAGCACAGTTAACTTGCGCCCCATGAAATTCAGTCTCACTGCCAAAGACCCTCATTCAAAAGCACGCGCTGGAATATTGCACACCGATCATGGCGAAATACAAACGCCAATCTTTATGCCCGTGGGCACGGCAGGTTCGGTGAAGGCCGTGCACCAGCGCGAACTAAAAAATGACATAGACGCAAAAATTATTTTAGGAAACACCTATCACCTGTATCTGAGGCCAGGCATATCGCTGCTGGAAAAAGCAGGAGGGCTCCATCGATTTATAAACTGGGACAGGCCGATCCTTACCGACAGCGGTGGCTACCAAGTGTATTCGCTTGGCGCGAACAGAAAAATCACCGAAGCGGGCGTGGTTTTCAAATCGCACATTGATGGTTCGAAGCACACGTTTACACCCGAAGGTGTAATGGACATTGAGCGAACCATTGGGGCCGACATTATCATGGCCTTTGATGAGTGTACTCCGTATCCGTGCGAATATGATTACGCAAAAAAATCGATGGCACTCACCCACCGATGGTTGCAACGATGTGTGAAGCGCGTGAACGAAACCCAACCAAAATACGGTTTTGATCAGGCCCTGTTTCCCATTGTGCAGGGCAGCGTCTATAAAGACTTGCGCATGGAATCGGCCGGATTTATTGCCGATCAACAGCAGCCGGGAAATGCCATCGGTGGGCTCTCGGTAGGCGAACCTCATGAACTAATGTATGAGATGACTGACCTTGTGTGCAACCTATTGCCAGCCGACAAGCCCCGCTACTTGATGGGCGTGGGCACACCCGAAAATATTTTGGAGTGCATATCCCTGGGCATTGATATGTTTGATTGTGTGATGCCCACCCGCAATGCGCGCAATGGAATGCTGTTTACTGCGCAGGGCATCATCAACATACGCAACGAAAAATGGAAGGATGATCTGAGTGCCATTGATTTGGAAACAGGAGGCCACGTAAGCACAAGCTATTCGAAAGCCTATCTTCGGCACCTGATCATCTCCAAAGAAATTTTGGGCGCACAAATTGCTTCTATCCACAACCTTACTTTCTATCTTTGGCTGGTGCGGCAGGCCAGGCAAAAAATTGAAGAAGGTGTGTTTGCTTCGTGGAAAAACAAAATGGTGAAGACCGTATCGCAACGCCTGTAATGAAACTTATGACCATACTCGACCGATATATCATCAAAAAAATATTGGCCACATTTTTTTATGTCGTGTTGATACTGGTTTCCATCATTACCGTTATTGACATAACCGAAAAGATCGACAAGTTTACAAAGAACAACCTTGGTGCTGGCATCGTGTTTGGCTACTACATGGATTTTATCCCGTGGATTGCCGGGCTGCTCACTCCCATCACGGTTTTTATTTCCGTGGTTTATGTTACTTCGCGCATGGCGGCCCACACCGAAATAATCGCTATACTGAGCAGTGGTGTAAGTTTCAAACGCCTGTTGGTACCTTACTTGGTTTCGTCCCTCATGATAGCGGGCATTACCTTTTATTTAAACGGATGGTTGATACCAAAATCCAACCAAGATCGCTTGCTTTTCGAATTGCAATATTTTACCACCAATAAAAATTACTATCGGGCCAACACGCACATGCAGATTGAGCCCAATGTGTATTTGTTCATACAGAATTTTAACAACGAGACGAATACTGGGTTTCAATTTTCACTGGAGCGGTTTGACGACAATCGCCTCGTTGAAAAAATCACAGCCGACAACATTCAATGGGACTCTGTAAAACAAAAGTGGACGCTGAAATATTGGAAAAAGAAAATGGTTGACAGTTTGTTCCATGTGCGGCAAGGCACATCGATAAATCAATTGGCCACCTCCGGTGAAAGTTTGGACACCACATTATCCGTAACACCCAAAGATTTTGATGCTAGTGACCGCAACTATGATGGGCTCACCATGAGCGAACTGACCGACCACATTGCCAAGATGAAATTTCGTGGAAGCACCGGTGTGGAAATTTACGAAGTGGAAAAGCAAATCCGCATGGCATCACCATTCACTGTTTTTGTGCTGGTGTTTATGGGGGTAATCGTGTCGTCCAAAAAAAGCAGGGGCGGCACCGGCTTTCAAATTGCCCTGGGCTTCTTGCTTTCTTTCGTGTTCATTCTTTTTTTCACCATGACGCGCACCTTTGCCGAAGCAGGATCGCTGTCTCCCTTTTTGGCGGCCTGGCTGCCCAACTCTGTGTTTGCCGTTATCTCGTTGGCTATGTATAAATACGTGCCCCGGTGATTGCCACTACCAAAGATTACCTCAAACTCCATTTCATCGTATTGCTGTTTGGCTTCACGGCTGTGCTCGGCAAGTTGGTTTCTATTCCGTCTGTGGAAATGGTTTTCTATCGCACACTATTGGCCGCGGCCGGCATGGGTGCATTGATTTTATTTACGCGCGGAACGTTCACCGTTTCAAAAACCGATCTCATAAAATTATTGTTAACCGGGTTTATTGTGGCGCTTCACTGGCTCACATTTTTTGGATCGGGCCGCTTGTCCAACCCATCCACCAGCTTAGTGGGTTTTGCTACGTGCTCGTTTTGGGCGGCATTGATAGAGCCCATCGTAAAAAGAAAAAAAATACAATTTCTTGAAATTGGTTTGGGGCTGGTGGTGATCCTGGGCCTCTACATAATTTTTGCTGGCGATTTTCAATATCCTCTGGGCTTGTTCCTGGGGATAATTTCCGGGCTAACGGCCGCGCTCTTCAGTGTAATAAACTCCAGGTTGGTAACGCGCATAAGTGCTCACACTATTACTTTTTATGAAATGGTATGGGCTTGTTTGATCATCGTATTGTTTTTGCCCATTTATCAAATCACGTGGGCAGATGGAGGACAATTGCAACTGTGGCCTACATGGCCCGATTGGATTTACATTGCTATTCTGGCGGGGGCCTGCTCGGTCTATGCCTATTCGGTGGCCATCAATCTAACCAAAAAATTATCGGTGTTCTTCATCCAACTTGCGCTCAACTTAGAGCCGGTGTACGGTATCGCCCTGGCACTGATTGTATTTGGCGAGAAGGAATTGATGGGCTTTAATTTTTATGCAGGCACCGTGATAATCATTTGCGCAGTGGCCTTGTACCCATTTTTGAAAAAGCCAACGGAGGCTCAGTTTAGATAGGTGGATATTTCGTAGCGGCTAAGTTTATGCAAGGTCAGCCTAAGGGAATGTGAGGCACGTGTTGCAAACGCACGCCAACTTGTGAATATGCTTTCGAAAGAACACAATTTTTTCTATCCTCCTGCGCACCCCTTCCACGCTGTTGTGGCCTAATCATCACTTCATTTGAACAAAAGGAATTTCATTTCGTCCTCTCGTCCCACAATTGCGGGTCTCGGCTGGTATGAAGCACTGCGGTAACAGCAATGATGCTATTTTCAAGATCAAC